>JAAZNC010000004.1 GCA_012798455.1 Chloroflexota bacterium
AAGACCCTTCACTACGTTCAGGGTGACGTTTTTTCAGGATCATTGCTTTGCAACTTATGGGTTGATTGAGAAAGATATGATGAGATCTCTCGCTGCGCTCGAGATGACTTAATGAGGAGGGTAGCGGCTATAGAAAGGATGAATTTTTGCGGCGCATATGGAAATGCGCCCTACGTGAAGTAAGGTTTTAGATAGCGGCTATGGGAAGCCATCCCACATAAATGTAAAGAGGATGTGTTGGTCACACATCCTCTGATAGTTTAGTTTTCCGCATTTTTTACACGGCTGAGCGTTTTGAACTGCAACCCTGCGGCAGAAGGTTCCACACGGATAGTATCGCCCTCATGGAAATCGCCCGCCAGGATCTTGAGCGCCAGCGGGTCTTGCAGTTCACGCTGGATGGTGCGTTTGAGCGGGCGGGCACCAAAATTGACATCGTAACCCTTCTCCGCCAGGTAAGTGCGCGCCGCAGCGCTCACATCCAGATGGAGCCCTTTTTCTTCCAGCAGATGAGCCACGCGTTTCAATTGAATATCGGCGATCTCCGCCATGTGTTCCTGCAGCAGCGGGTGGAAGACCACGATCTCATCGATACGGTTGAGGAACTCGGGCTTGAAGTGTTCCCTGAGCACGGCGGTGATGTCAGCGCGGGTAGCGGCTTTGCCATTCTCCCACAGCTGATTTCCCAGATTGGAGGTCATGATGACCACGGTATTGCGGAAATCGACCGTGCGCCCCTGCCCGTCGGTCAGACGCCCATCATCCAGAAGCTGCAACAGCACATTGAAAACCTCCGGATGCGCTTTTTCGATCTCATCGAACAGGATGACGCTGTAGGGACGGCGTCTCACAGCTTCGGTCAGTTGACCGCCCTCGTCATAACCGACATAACCGGGAGGCGCCCCGATGAGGCGGCTGACGGTATGCTTTTCCTGATATTCTGACATGTCTATGCGCACCATAGCGTGTTCATCATCGAACAGGAAATACGCCAGGGAACGCGCCAGTTCGGTCTTGCCAACGCCGGTCGGTCCTAAAAAGATGAAAGAACCCATGGGACGGTCAGGATCCTGCAGACCGGTACGGGCGCGGCGCACCGCGTTGGAAACCACGCGCACCGCATCTTCCTGCCCGATAACACGTTCATGCAGGCGCTCTTCCATGTGGATGAGTTTTTCGGTTTCACCCTCCATGAGACGCGAGACAGGAATTCCGGTCCAACGCGCCACGATCTGTGCGATCTCTTCGGCATCCACCTCTTCCTTCAACAAAGCCTGCGTGCCCTGCACCTTGCGGATGGCTTGTTCCTGCTCCGCCAGGTCGTTCTCCAGGTCACGCAGGGTGCCATAGCGCAAGCGCGCCACCTTCTCCAGGTCACTGACGCGCTCCGCCTGTTCAATCTCATGTTTGGTCTGCTCGATATGCTCCTTGATAGCCTGCAGGCTGACGATGGCGCTCTTTTCGGTTTCCCAACGCGCATGCAACTCGGTGGATTTCTCGCGCAGATCGGTCAGTTCTTTTTCAAGATGGGCAAGGCGTTCCTTGGAAGCCTTGTCCTTTTCCTTTTTCAGAGCCTCCCGTTCGATCTCAAGCTGCATGATATCGCGGTCGACCTCATCCAGCGCCTGGGGTTTGGAGTCGATCTCGGTGCGCAGGCGCGCGGCAGCCTCATCGATCAGATCGATGGCTTTATCCGGCAGGTGACGGTCGGTGATGTAGCGATGCGACAGCGTGGCAGCGGCGATGACCGCTGCGTCGGTAATACGCACGCCATGGTGCACCTCATAGCGTTCCTTCAAGCCACGCAGGATGCTGATGGTATCCTCCACGGAGGGTTCCTCCACCAGCAGCGGTTGGAAACGACGCTCCAGCGCGGGATCTTTTTCGATATATTTGCGATATTCATCGGTAGTGGTCGCACCGATCATGTGCAATTCACCACGCGCCAGCATGGGTTTGAGCATATTGCCGGCGTCCATGGCGCCATCGGCTTTACCGGCGCCGACCACGGTATGCATCTCATCCACGAACAGCAGCACTTCCCCGGCTGATTCGGTGATCTCTTTCAATACGGCTTTGAGACGCTCTTCGAACTCACCACGATACTTGGCACCCGCAATGAGAGAGCCCATATCCAACTGCACCAGACGCCTCTTCTTCAACCCTTCGGGTACATCACCATTGACAATACGCTGCGCCAAGCCTTCCACGATAGCGGTCTTGCCAACACCCGGTTCACCGATGAGCGCAGGATTGTTCTTGGTGCGGCGCGAAAGGATCTGGACGGTACGGCGAATCTCTTCGTCACGCCCGATGACAGGGTCCAGTTTGCCCTGGCGTGCCAGGGCGGTCAGGTTGCGCCCGTATTTTTCGAGGGACCGGTAGGTGCCCTCGGGATTCTCGGAACTGACACGCTGCGAGCCGCGCACGGTTTTAAGCGCTGCCAGAATGGCGTCCTTGTTGATGCCGTTCTGCTGCAATAATTTGCCTTCAGCAGAATCAGTGAGCGCCAACAGGATATGCTCGGTGGAGACATAATCATCCTGCATGCCTTTGGCATAGCGCTCAGCGCCCTGTAATACCTCTGCAGCAGGGCGAGAGAGACCCACCTCCATGGTGGCACCGCTCACCCGCGGGCGCTTTCCCAGTTCGGAGTTCACTTCCGACAGCAATGCCCCGGTAGAACCGGCAATATTGGTAACCAATGCCGGCACGACGCCTTGATCCTGCTGTAAGAGTGCCAGCAGCAGGTGCGCCGGTTCGATGGACTGGTGTTGAAAATCCTGTGCCAGATGCTGCGCAGCAAGAATAGCTTCCTGTGATTTTTGTGTGAATTTATCCAAATTCATGCCTTCCTCCTGTACTGCTAATCAATCATTCTAATTGTAGGAGGTACCTATATGAACTGAATAAACAAAACGTCAAAAAAAGATCAACAAAATACTATAAGAAAAACTATCGTTCGTGATGATGGCTGGCATGGGCATCGCCCATATTGATCAGGGGACCAAAGACATGCACCAGTCTGGATAAGCGAGTTTCATCATCCACCACCCAACAGGCAAGTAAGGTGGTGAAAGGCACCGCCAGGAAGAGCCCGATGGTGCCCACCAGCGAGCGCACGATCTCTTCGGCGATGTAATTGATGTTCACCAGCACCCCCAGATCCACATTGTTGAGGGTGTAGAGCACGATCATGCTAAGAGTAGCTCCCAGATAAGCCAGGATGAGGGTATTGACGGTCGCCCCGACATGATCTTGCCCGATCTGCATAGCACTCCTGAAACGACGGGCAAAGCTCATCTGCGGATTGCCACGGTAGAGCTCGATGACCGCGGAAGTCTGCCCGATCACCAGGTCATCCATCACGCCCAGGGTACCGATGAAGATGCCGGCAATGAGCAGTTTCTTGATATCCAACCCATTGCCCATCTGGACCAGGTACATGGCACTTTCATCCCCGGCACCGTTGAGGTGCGCCCAATTGACGAACAACACAGATATCAGACCAGTGATAAGCACCGCAAAGGTGATGCCACCCAGAGCAATGTGAGTCTTCAAGGTCCAGCCAAATACCAGATACTGGGTCAGCGCCAAAAAGACAAAAGAACCGATCAGACTGACGGTGATGGGATCTTGGCCAGCAATGATGTGCGGAATGATATACGCCAGCATGATCAGGATGCTCAATGCCATACTGATCATGCTGCTCACGCCTTTCCAGCCACTCATGGCAATACCGGTAATGATAAAAACCAGCAACAGGATCAACAAGGCACTGGTACGTACATGGTCGATGAAATAGACAGCGTATGAGCCATCGCCCATATCTTCCAAATTGACCAGGATCTTATCGCCCACTCGCAACTGATAATCATCAGAGAGCAACTGATATTTCCCATACTGCAGCTCATAGAGCTGCCCTGCTTGCTGCCCCTCCAGCAGTTCCACCGAAAGCACCTGGTAGGTCTGGGTCTTTTCGCCCAGGGTGACGGTACCCTGTTCCAGGATGGCGGAGACGCGTGCTTTGAGGGTGGTGGAAGAATAGCCCACCACCACAGTGCTGCCGGAGTTCTTTTGCCACAGCAGGATCAGTCCAATCACCACCAGTACTCCAACCATGATCGTTATCCATTTGTGATGTTTATTGAACCATTGCCACATGCACATTCCTCCAGTACAACTATTTCTTTTCAAGTAAAGAGAATCATACCATTTGAGCAAAAATAACTCCCAACCGGATCGGTTGGGAGTTTAGGCAGCCCGACTGTAATAAGGTCTATTTTCTCAACGAAAGTCGGGCAACGGTGCGATAACCGCACACCCCGTTGGAATGGCTGTTCAGCAACGAGCAACCGGCGCAGGATCCACGCGAACAAAGGGGAAGGGCATTTTTTCCTCCAGAGCCCTGTAAACGAGTGATGGTTTGCAGAATCCCAGCCAGCGCTTGCGGTTCCATGTCCAATCTGGCTGCCAGATCATTCAGAACGACCACGCCATGATCTCTGCGGATCTCTTCCATAATTTTCTTTATCATTGATCACCTATTTCCAGGTTGGACCAGGCAGGTTCTTGTTCTGACCTGCCTGGTCGTCACGAGGTTAGAAAAGGGAGCCGATCTGGAAGACCAGTACTGCTACGATCCAAGCCAAAACGAACTGCCCGATAACACTCACCCACATCCATTTGGCACCAAATTCATGCCGTTCGGCTGCCACCGCCACCATACAGGGGGTATACAGCAACACGAAGAGCATGAAAGCAAAGGAAGCCAAAGCACCCTTGCCAGCACTGGAGGCATCAAAACCGGTGTGCACGGCTGACATCAAGGCGGTCGGCTGCGGCTCTTCTTCTTCAGCGAACAAATTTACACCGACGATTAGTGGGATGGATTTGATGGTATCCCAAGCAGCAGTGAAGAAAGAAGAGACAAGCGACCAGATATCTTGCAGAAAAGTGGTCGATTCGCCTACTTCAGCCGTTTCTTCCACATCATAGATCTGCGACATGGTGCTGACCACCACTTCTTTCGCCACAAAACCGGTCAACAGCGCACCCGAAGCTTCCCAGGTGCCAAAACCGGCAGGCTGGAAGATGGGCGCTACCACGGAAGAAACACCAGCAAAAGCGCTATCCGCGACCGGGGCATCTGCAAAGGTGCCCTCGCCTCTAACCGGCAGGGCAAGCAAGACCCAGATGCAAATACTGGTGACCAGGATCAAACTCCAGGCTTTTTTGACAAAAGCATTGGTACGCTCCGACATCTGCGCCCAGATGCTCTTGAACGTTGGGCGGCGATAGGGCGGCAATTCCATCACAAAGGGGGAAGTAGTGCCGGATTTGAAGATGGTATTTTTCAACAGCAGCCCTACCAGGATCGCCATCACGATACCGATCACGTACAAGGAAAAGATCACCAGACCGGTATTTTCAGGGAAGAAGACCGAGGCAAACAGCACATACACCGGCAGGCGTGCCCCGCAACTCATGAAAGGCACCAGCAGACTGGTGAGGATGCGATCTTTTTCATTCTCCAGCGTGCGGGTAGCATAGATGGCAGGAACAGTGCAACCAAAGCCGACGATCATGGGCAGGAAACTCTTGCCATGCAGACCCAGCCCGTTCATCAAGCGATCCATCACAAAGGCGGCACGCGCCATATAGCCCGAATCTTCCAGCACCGCCAGCGCCAGGTAGAGCATCATCAGAACCGGCACAAACACCAGCACACTACCAACACCGGCAATGACACCATTTACCAACAGCGATTCGAACCAGCTACCGTTCAATCCCAGCAGGGAGAGGATAGAGACCAGCCAATTAGTGATAGGTCCTCCGATCGCCCCATCCACCCAATCCAGGAAGGGGGCAGAAACATCGCTGGTCAATTTGAAGACCACCCACATCAGCGCCAGGAAGATGGGAATCCCGAAAATACGGTGGGTGACAATGCGGTCGACCTTATCCGAAAAATTTTCTTTTCGCCCGGATGGTTTCTTCACCGCCGAACAGGTGATCTCATGGATGGCGGTGTAATAGGCATCGGCGATCTGCGTATCGATATCCATCTCGGCTTTTTCAGCATAGAAGCTGGTGAAAACGCGAACCTCCTCCAGCAAGGGAGCATACACCGGGTTTTGCTCGAAATCATGCAGCACACCCTTATCGCCTTCCAGTAATTTGATGGCAAGCCAACGGGAATCAAAAGCACCCTGCAAGGCAGGTAACTGCGCAATCTTGCCCTGCAGCTTCTTGATCTGCATCTCCAGCTCTGTATTGAACTGAGCGGGAACCTTCTTTTGATAGGGAGCGCTGTTCCGGGCGAGCTTCAAGATGGTTTCGCGCAGTTCATCCACCCCTTTTCCATCACGTGCTACCATCTGAACGACCGGTACCTCCAAAGAAGAAGCAATCTTCTGCATATCGATTTGGATCTCGCGTTCATCGACCACATCCATCATGTTGAGCGCCAGCAACACCGGCACACCCAACTCGATCAATTGCATGGTCAAATACAGATTGCGTTCGATATTGGCAGCATCAACGATGGATACCACCAGATCGGGTTTTTCTTTGACAATATAATCCCTGGCGATCATCTCTTCCAGAGAATAAGCGGTCAAACTGTAGGTACCAGGCAGATCAACCACCCTGATCTTCTGTTCTTTGTTTTGAAATGTCCCTTCTTTTTTTTCCACCGTCTTGCCGGGCCAGTTACCCACATGCTGTCTGGTACCGGTAAGCTGATTGAACACGGTTGACTTTCCGCAGTTCGGATTGCCAGCCAGTGCGATCGTATAATCCCTTTCCATTATTCTCTCCAATGTTCTATGTTATTTATTATTTACGAATGTCATTTTTCAGCGATGATGCCCGTAGCGCCCGTGCATACGACGGCGAGCACGGTGACGGATATTCCCTTCACCATTCGCAATGCCGACCCTACCAGCCGACCCATCCTGTGGTTCCACCTGAATGTGATGGAGCAGCCCTCTGCCGAGCGCCAGACGGGAATCTTTAACCGCCAAAATGATAGGGCCATCGCAACTTTGCGAAACGACCATCACTTCGGTACCGGGTGTGAGCCCCAGTGCGGTCAGGCGTTTTTGCACCCCCAAGCCACCCTGAATGGAAACCAGCTTAAGGAGCTGCCCGGCAGGGGCAAGGCTAAGCGGCATCAGTGAGCACCTCGACCTTGACCAGGCGCGCTTCTTTTTTGCGCAAGGAAAGGTTATAGCCCTTCACCTCAAATTCGATCGGATCTCCCAGGGGAGCCAGGCGCACCACTTTGATCTCGGTTCCCTTCAATAATCCCATATCCATCATGCGGGTGCGCAAAGCGCCTTCCCCATCAATGGATCGAATGATACAGGTAGAGCCAGGAGTCACGTTGTCCAAACTGATCATGCAAACCTCCTATCAATGTTAATAATTTTCATTAGCATATACTAATTTCAAAATTGTGTCAAGAGAATTATTAACGTTTTATAAGAAATTGCACAGTTGTGGTTATAATAACGAAAAACCGATTCACTACAGGAAAAGGATCATGACCATCAACACGAGCATCCAAGCTATCCTCGAGCAGGCGCAGGCGGGCAAAATTCCTTCACGTGAAGAATGCGTTCAGTTACTGCAATTACCGGAACAATCATATGAAAGCGCCCTGCTGCGCGCCACGGCTGACCAGCTCAGTCGCGTAAAGTTCGGTCAGGCAGGCATGCTGCTGGCACAAATCGGGATCGAAATTGCCCCATGCCCTGCCAACTGCACATTCTGCAGTTTCGCACGGGGTTACACTGACCTGCCTGCCAGCAAGATGAGCCTGGACGATATCTTTTTGCACGGCAAGCATCTTACTGCCCACGAGAACCTGCACTCGCTCTTTCTAATGACCATGCACGATTTTGATTTCGACAACCTGCTGCAGGCGGTCAGTGAATTAAGAAAGCACCTGCCGGCAGATGTGGACATCGTGGTCAATATCGGGGATTTTGAGCGCCAACAAGCCAACGAGCTACATGTGGCAGGGGTCAAGGGTGCCTATCACGTGCGGCGCCTGCGGGAAGGCATAGATAACACACTGGATGTGGAGGAGCGCTGGCGAACCATCGAAAACATCCGCCATGCCGGCATGGACTGGTACACCTGCTGTGAACCGATCGGTCCGGAACACACCCCGCAGGAGATCATCGACCAGATTTTCGAGGCGTACGCTATGGGCTGTTTTCAAAATGCAGCCATGCGGCGAGTCGCCCTACCCAAAAGTCCATTATTCAGCCGCGGACAGATCAGCGAACTGCGCCTGGCACAGATCGTGAGCGTGGTATTTCTAGCAGGGCTGGAGTGCAAGGAATTGAAAAGCCTGGCGGTGCATGAACCCAACGAATTGGGGTTGTTATCAGGGGCAAACTGCATCTATGCCGAGGCTGGTGCCAATCCGCGCGACACGGAAGCGCAGACCGAACGCTCACGTGGTTTCGGGCTGGCAGACTGCGAAAGGCTTTTCATGGAATGCGGGTACGCACAGGTGGTGTTACCTTCCGGAAAGCACGCCGATCTACAAAGCAACAGGATCAAACTGTTCACTTGAGATTATAATTCGGGTACTAATTCCACAATATGTCAAGGAAATTGCATGAACGCCTATATGGGGAAAATTCTGAACATCGATCTGAGCAGCGGGCAAGCGCACAACGAGAGCATCCCAGACACTGTATATGAGCAATTCTTATCCGGATTGGGATTGGGTGTGCATTATCTGTATAAACACCTGCCAGCCGGCTGTGACCCGCTCGGAGCAGACAATATATTGGGTTTCGTGAGCGGGCTGCTGACCGGTACCGGCAGTCTGATGACCGGGCGCTGGCTGGTGGTGTGCAAATCACCTTTGACGGGTGGTTGGGGGGATGCCAACTGCGGCGGTACTTTTTCCCCTGCCATTAAACGCTGCGGTTTCGATGCCATCTTCATCCACGGAAAGGCAGATCACCCGGTGTATGTGCTGGTGGAGAACGAGAAAGTATCCATCCGTGACGCATGCCATCTATGGGGAAAGGACGCCATCGAAAGCGAAGAAATACTGCTGGCGGAGCACAATCAAAAAGGCAAGAAGGTTGCTGTGGCGGTGATCGGGCAGGCAGGGGAAACCCTGTCACTGATATCCGGCATCTGCAATGCCGGCGGGCGCATTGCAGCCCGTTCAGGGGTAGGCGCCGTGATGGGTTCCAAACAGCTTAAAGCCGTGGTGCTGTGCGGCAGCCAACCCATCAAAGCTGCCAACCCGGAACGCATGAAAGAACTCAGCAAACACTACACGATGAGCATACGTAAACAGCAACTACAGAAGCTGGTCTCAGGTGAGATGTTCCCGCTGCTGGGTAAGGTGCTGATGGGGGGCAGGCTCACCAAACGCATCGACGGCATGCTATATGCCTCTCTACTGAAGAAGTGGGGTACTAATGTCAGCAACACATTGGGGATATTGTGTGGAGATGATCCCATCATGAACTGGAAGGGATCAGTGAAGGACTATGGCGCACGCGCTTACCGGCGGATGAACCCCGACCTGATCAGGCGTAAAGAAGTGCGCAAATTCAGCTGTTATGCATGCGCTATCGGCTGCGGTGGCATCTGCCAGTTCAAAGACGCCGCCAGCGGAGAGATCAAAGAAGCACACAAACCCGAATACGAGTCGATCAACGCACTGGGAGCGCTGTTGTTGAACAGCGACTTGGATGCCATCTTCCAGATCAATGATATGCTCAACCGCGCCGGCATGGACAGCATTTCTGCCGGCGGTACAATCGCTTTTGCACTGGAATGCTATGAACACGGCATCTTGAACGATGAAGATACGGGCGGGCTGGTACTGCACTGGGGAAACGCCAAGGTGATCATGCAACTGATCAGACAGATGATCGTGCGCGAGGGTTTTGGGGCAGTGCTGGCGGATGGAGTCAAAATAGCAGCACAACGGATCGGCAAAAGTTCAGAACAATTCGCGGTGCACGCAGGCGGGCAGGAACCCGGTATGCACGACGGACGGCTGGACCCGCAGTTAGGGTTGCACTACAGCGTTGATCCCACCCCCGGCAGGCATACCATCGGGTCAGGCTTATATTACAACATGGCACAGTTATGGAAGGTTACCGATTCCGCTCCCCGCCAAGCGCTGGTGTATCCACGCAAGCGAGAATTCGAAGCCAGCGAGGAGAACGCGCACATTTCCATGTTGAGCAGTTGTCTGAAAATGGTGCTGGATGGAGCGGGAGGCTGCCTGTTCGCCCTGATCAGCGGGCTGCCGAACTGGCAATTGTTCGAATATCTGAATGCCGCCACCGGCTGGCAGAAAAGCGTGGATGATTACCTGCTGATCGGCAAGCGCATCCAGACCCTGCGGCAGATGTTCAACCTGCGTGAAGGCATCAACCCACTGGAGAGCGCATTGCATCCACGTGCGCTGGGCAACCCCGCCCTTTCTGAAGGAGCGTTGAAGAAGCGCAGCGTACCAATGGAAGCGATGCGCAAACAGCACTGGCAGGCTTTCGGTTGGGATGGCACTTCGGGAGCGCCTCTGCAACAAACCCTGCATGAAATCGGGTTGGCAGATATCTAATCTGAGCTGATCGATCCCCATAAAAAAAGAACAAACGAATACCTCCGCAGGATGAAACCATTTCCGCCTCGCGGTGGATACTTTTCTCGCTTTTCCCTTTTATGATAGGGGCATGAATGGAGGTTCCATCATGTTAACCGAGCAAGAAAACATCACACCTATCTTTACACCAGCCATCCAGGCGAAACCATATGCGGAAATAAGACGCATCCTACCCGATTTCCAGACAGTTGCGCTGGATGAAATGCAAACTTACGCCCTGCAAGACCGTATAGACACCAAGTATCTTATCAGACTGGTCGATCTGCCCGCACTTCTCGAAGAATTGGCTTCCACCAGCCGGGTGTTGGAAGTGGCAGCACAACGCATCAACGCCTACCGCACGCTGTATTTTGACACACCAGAATTTTCCTTCTATCGCGACCACCACAACGGTAAACGACCGCGCCTGAAAGTGCGCATGCGCAGCTACCTCAGCAATGGTCAAACTTTTTTAGAGGTCAAAAAGAAAGAGAATCTACTGCGCACCAGCAAACAACGCATGGAGATCGCGGCGGTCAACCCGGTGATTTCTGCGGTGATGTTCGACTTTCTTAAAGATTGCGGCGTTAAGAACAGCCAGTGGCTGGAGGCGACATTGTGGAACAGCTTCCAGCGCATCACCCTGATCAGCAACGATGCCTGCCAGCGCATGACCATCGACCTCGGCATTGCTTTCCATGATTCCACGACCATGCTGCAGTTGCCGCATCTGGCGGTGGTGGAACTGAAACAAGCCAGTTTTTCAAGAGATTCAATCATCGTGCGAAGCATGAAAGAAAAAGGCTACCAGCCGGTGGCTTTCAGTAAATACTGCACCGGCATTGCCACTTTGAATCCGACCGTAAAAAGAAACCGTTTCAAGCAAACTTTTCTGCAATTCAGAGCCATTACCAAAAGGACCTTTGCCAATGTCTACCTTGACCCAGTACGTGCTTAATTTCAGCATCAATTTTCTGACAGCCTTCGTGATCGTACGCTGCATCTACTATCCCCAGCGGCGTTCGCAAAAATTCGTATTGACCTTTCTGGGCTTCAATACCATCATCTTCATCCTGCTCAACTTTCTGGCAAGCATCGAACTGAGCATGGGGGTAGGATTCGGGCTATTTGCCATCTTCTCCATCCTGCGCTACCGCACCGACCCCATGCCCTCGCGCGAGATGACCTACCTGTTCATCCTGATCGCGCTGCCAATGATCAATTTTGTGATGCTCAGTCAAAGTGCCTATCTCGAAGTGGGATTGACCACCCTGCTAGTCTCATTGGTATTGATCTTTCTGGAAAAAGGTTGGGGTTTCCACTTTATGGCGTCCAAGTCGATCACCTATGAAAAGATCGACCTGATCAACGCCAGCAAATACCGGGAGCTGGTGGCAGACCTGGAAGAGCGCACCGGGTTGTTTATCCATTATGTGGATATCAACAAGATCAATTTTCTGAACGATACCGCAGAATTGAAAATATACTATGAGGAGAACAGGAGCAGTCCTGAACCCTAAGACCAAAGGTTGGCAGGAACTCGAGCGTTCTATCGCCGCCCGATTGATCTTGGGACGTTCGGGATTCTTGTAAAGGCAGTCATTCCGCAGGATGGCTGCCTTTCTTTTTTTGATGGTTATTTCTTACGTTCCAGGTGGTGCTGCACTGCATAAATGGCAGCCTGCACACGATCACGCAGGTGCAGGGTATTGAGAATCTTGGAGACATAGTTCTTGACCGTACCTTCGGTGAAGAATAATTCCTCGGCGATCTCACGATTGGAATATCCTTCGGCAATCATGCACAGGATCTCGTATTCCTTTTCATTCAGCAGGTCGAGTTCTTCATCCGGTTCAGAGGAACCATTATTATCACGTAATAAATTGCGTTCCACCAGCATCCCGATGGTATCAGAGGAAAACTGTGATACACCGCGAAATGCCAAGCGGATGGCTTCAGCCAGATCATCTTTGGGAATATCCTTGAGCAGGTAGCCATTGGCACCGGCTTTGATGGCTTTCACGATATAGTCATCGTTATTGAAAGTGGTGAGCATGATGATGCGGATATCCTTGTTGGACTGACGAATCTGGCGAGTAGCATCAATGCCACCCAAACCGGGCATGCGAATATCCATCAGAACCACATCGGCAGGTGTTTTTTGCAACTGTTCCAGCGCCTGCTGCCCATCGGCAGCGGTGCCCACAATGGAAAAATCGTCCTTGATCTCCAGCAGAGCCTTAATGCCATCGCGCACCAACTGCTGGTCATCCACAATCAATACTTTGATCTGATCGCTCATATTTTTTCTCACAGTTCATCTTGTTTTTTGGGAATGCGAATATCGATGCTGGTGCCCTTTTTGCGGTTGCTTTGAATATTTACGGTTCCGCTCAACAATTCCACGCGCTGGCGGATACTTTCCAAGCCATAATGTCCGGCTTGATCTGACGTTTTGGGAAGTTTAAAACCGACCCCATCATCCTTCACCAAAAGGGTCACTTCGCGCGCCTTGAAATTCAGATCAATGTGTACATTCTCCGCATGGGCATGTTTTTGAACATTGGTCAGGGATTCCTGCAGGATATAGAAAAGATTGCGGCGGATAATGCGGGCATAGCCGAACTCATTGCCCTGGTAATTGAAATCGACCTGTTTGAAATCGCTCTTGAAATTCTTGATCAATTCCTCGGCTTTTTCTTTGATGCTGTAGACATCTTCCTTATCGTGCAGTCCGTCCACAAAGCGACGCACTTCACGCAATGCCTGTTCGACCGAATATTTGGCATTCAGGATGGCTTCATCCATCGTTTCGGTGGAGATAGAGCGGTACGCCATGGCTTTTTCAAGCTGGATGTTGATTGCTACCAGGTAATGCCCGATGGAATCATGCAGGTCATTAGAGAGCTGCACACGCTCTTCCATGATGGAGAGACGCGAGAGATCTTCTATATAAGTGCGCAGTTCGATATTGGAACGGGAGAGCTCTTCGATGATCTCCTGATTTTGGAAAGTGGCTTTCTTATCCCGTTCGGCGAAAATAGCAGCCAGTTGGAAAAACAGTACGCTTGCCAGCGACGGTAACGTGGTAGGAGTAGGGATAAAGGCAGCATAGGTATAAAAATAATACAACACCACCACACTGGATAACAGGCTGACCACCAATCCAAAGATCAGATAGGCATGATAAGGCACCAACCCGAAGAGAATACGCGAGAAATTGGTCACATCCAGATTCTGCATGAAGCCGATCAATATCACACGTAGAATAAAAAACAGGGTTGACATGAATTGGCGTTTTCTGGACATGAAGATCATATCAAACAGGTCAAACAGCGCCAGGATGAAATAGCCTGAGAACAGCACCCATTTTTTCCAATGCGGTTCGGCTGCGGTCAGATTCCCATTAAATAAAAAATAATCCAGTGCATGGACAGCACCAATGGTAACCACTGCGAACAACGATAGTCCGTAGGGGAAACGACTGGTGAGCATTCTTTTGTTCTTCATCGCTATTGATTATATGCTGAAATCGGTTCATAAATGATTGCTTTGGTCATATCAGATAAATCAAAGGTCATGTATCATGGGTATATTTGCTGACCATTATTCTGACCTGCCGGACTATATAACCTCTTTACTTTTCCATAGAATACGGTGGATTATCTGCTTTGAAGAGGATCACGATGCATAAAATCAATCGATTTCTACTGGGTTTCGAGAGAATGGTCATGATGGCTTTTGCCAGGACATTTTTGGAGTTTAACGTTCGTTTTGAACAGCCGCTGCCAGGAGGCGCCAAGATCTTTGCCCCCAATCACCCTACCACTACCGATCCATTCTTGATGAGTCTGGTGACACAAGAACCGCTGATCATCCTAGTGAACAAGCGCATCTTCAAACTGCCGTTGGTGGGCAAACTGATCGAAAAAGCCGGCACCATTCCCGTTGATAAAGATGGAGGTGAAGGCGAGGTCATCATCACCCAAACTGCCAATCTGCTCAGCACCGGCATCCCGGTGGCAATCTTCCCTGAAGGGCGGTTGAGCCCGGATGTGACCTCACTGGCAAGACTGCACACGGGTGTAACGCGCATCGCGTTAAAAGCAGACTGTCCAGTCATTCCGGTGGGTATTTATTTACACAAGCACAGCATCAAGAGCCATTATTTTCACAAACAATACCGGTTAGATGAATCGCGCTGGATCTTACACGGAAAGTACTACATCACAGTGGGAGAACCCCTGTATTTCAAGGGGGATGTGAACGATCACATCTTGGTACAACAATTCACACAACAGCTTTCAGAGGAGATGCAGCGTTTGATGCTGATCAGTGAAGCACGCGCGAACCAGAAGAGCATTGCCTGGAACCCCATCATCCCATTGTTTGCCAGGAGCATGAATCGCTAAAACAGGGGGATTCGCCTCCTTTAACTAACCTATTCCTTTTCGTTCTTGATAATGCCCTCACGCCAAGCGAAGACCGCCGCCTGGGTACGGTCAGCCAGATGAAGTTTGCTGAGGATGTTGCTGACGTGGCTTTTCACGGTCTTTTCGCTTATCACCAATTTTCCAGCGATTTCAGCATTCGATAATCCTTCTGCGATCAACGCCAGCACCTCCTGTTCGCGATCGGTCAGCAGCAGATAATCTTGCATGCCCTCACTGCGATCATCGCGCCACTCCCCGATCAAACGCGAAGCAACTTTGGGAGAAAGGGTGGCTTCACCTATGGCAGCTGAACGGATGGCACTGGCAAGTTCTTCCGGTCCGATATTCTTCAAGATATACGAAAGAGCACCAGCCTTGATGGCAGGGAAGATATGAGAATCCGCATGATAAGAGGTCAGAATGATGATCTGCGAGCGCGGGCTGACCTGTCTGACACGCCAGGTGGCCTCCACCCCATCCATTTCAGGCATCTTGAGATCCATCAACACCACATCCGGTGCAATTTGTTCCGCCAGACGCACCGCTTCAGCACCCGATTGTGCTTCTGCGGTGATCTGGATATCGGGCAGCACTTCAAGATAGGCACGGATACCACTGCGCACGATGGCATGGTCATCCACTAACATCACACTAATCTTTTCATTAGTCGCCATTCTTCTTCTCCCATCCCGCCTGCGGGACCATAATGGTAATGGTGGTTCCACTTGCGGTCGAATTCATTTTCAAGGTGCCCCCTAACTCCTTCACTCGTTCTTCCATGGACTGCAATCCAAGCCCATGTTTGATGGTCTTCTTATCAAACCCGACGCCATTGTCACTGATCTGCAGGGTCAGGTGGTCTTCGTAAAAAGTCAGAAAGATGCTGGCAGCGGTGGCGCGGCTGTGGCGACTGATATTTGAAAGTGCTTCCTGGATCACACGGAAGAGCGATTGTTCGGCTTCTTGGGCGATAACTGTTTTTCCACTGTCGATACGAAATACCACTGACACCCCGCTTTGTTTCTGCCAGATCATCAAATATTCTTTCAAGGCATCCTGCAGCGACTGGTCGCCCAACTGCACCGGGCGCAGGGTATTGATGAGGGTAGTCAATTCATCCAAGGCTTGCTGTGCCAACTTGGAGGATACATCCACCTGCAAGATGGCTTTTTGCAGATCTGAATTTAGCAATGATTTGACTGCCCCCAGGTTCATTGAAATGGCAAAAATCTGCTGCTTGACACTGTCATGCAGATCGCGCGCCAGACGATTGCGCTCTTCTATGGTAGCGAGCATCTGTTCTTTCTCGATCAATTTCTGGAACTGTTCAGACATGCGGTTCAGGCTGAATGCCAGGGTGCTGAGTTCGTCATTGCCTTTGACCTCCGCTTTCTTCGAGAAATCACCTTCCCCCCACTGCAAGGTAGTAGCTTCCATCTGGTCAATGCGCCTGGTAAAACTACTGGCGATCAGGAACCCAAACATGATGCCGATGCCAGAGGAGATCAGGATAAAGACGGGCAGTTCCGGCAAAAAACCAACTACGGCAACTTGCACCTGCTCGAAAAAGGTAGGGGCATAATATTGTGCGACCACCGCCCCATAATATTTATCTCCATTGCGAATGGGCAGAACAAGGGTGGTGATCTCTTCTTCCATGACCGAAAACTGGGGAGCGGGGATGGTTGCGGCCATGGTAGCAGTCAGCATGGCAGATTCATCTTCATTGAGAGCATAGAAAATGGGTGAACCAACCGGAAAGGTTTGCGGGTGGTTAGTGGCTGCCACAATGCCATCCGCATTCACGACCGTGAGGGTACTCTTAGAAGCACTGAAAGCAACCGTTTTTGGGATAAGATCAATAAGGGTGTTCGAATCCTGTTCTGGTGATAGCATATTGTCGGAATTATCCGATGGATTGTCGGGCGGATTACCGGAGAGTGCATCTTTGGGTGCTTTTTGTCGATCAGAAACCAAGAGGAAAGCAGTTTCCTTCTCCTGTATCCAGGCATCCAGATAATCTTGATCCATGGGATCCACCAAGGCAGCCGCCAAGGCGTATTTCGAATCACTCAGCGATTGTGCCGAACTGTAAATGAAATTGATGGAAGTATAGGCATAACGATTGGCACTGACCGCAATCAGCACTTCAACCAAAAACAACACCAACAGCGTTGCCAGTGTATAAGTGACGGTCAACTTCCACCTGATGCCTGAGAAGATATTCTTAATAAATTTCATGCATGAGACCCTTAACATCATTTTACCTTCATACTATAGCTCAATTGCACACCAACGTAATTCATCTCAAGGATGAAATCATCTCCGCCTGGAGGTGGGGAATTCAAAGGACAAACTTTACCCAAACAACGGTGCCACAAGAATAAAACACACCCGCAACGCCCTGTTTAAATCACCTTATTTTTTCACAAAATCTATGATAGGATTAGATGCGTGTAAGTTATTGTAAGGTTCTAAATAGAAAGATCTTCTTTTGATTTGGAAATCCAGCATAACCCAAGCAATAAATATTAAAGAAAGGAGTTCCAAATCATGTCCGAAAAAGAACAGGGCACCGTCAAGTGGTTCAATGGATCTAAGGGTTACGGATTCATCGAGCGTGAATCAGGCGAAGATGTATTTGTCCATTACAGTGCCATCATAGGAAATGGTTTTCGCAATCTTGAAGAAGGCCAGCGTGTACAATTTGTTGTCACCCAAGGTCAAAAAGGTGCGCAAGCCGAAGAAGTTGAAATTCTGTAATCATTCAAACACAGAAAATCAAAGAGGTAACGAGAAAAACTCGTTACCTCTTTTTTCATTAGCGGGTGTACTTGTTGGGCAGCAGCTCTGCAATCAACACTTTTTCTGCGCCGTGCGCACCCGGCACGATAACCCAGGCTTGCGGACCATAATCTGTGATCAACTCGCGACATATGCCGCAGGGTGACACCACCTCGCCATCCACTCCCACTGCCACGATGGTATCGATGGGCAGATCACCAGCGCTGGCTGCCATGCCGATCGCCACCGCTTCAGCACACAGGGTAATGCGTCCAATATACGCCTCAACATGCACCGCCTGATAGATAGTGCCGGTCTTTGAGAGCAGGGCAGCCCCAATATGGTAATGATCCTCGCAGTAACGCATGTGGATGATGTGTGCGGCATACGAGATCAATAACTGATCTTTTTCATTCAGTTCCATCTAATTCTCCCTGGCTGCCAGTATATCGATTTCCTGTACCAAGGATGATTTCCTTTCCTGCGAGAGGAAACTGGCATGTACACCATTGACCATCAATTTTTGCAGGTCGCTGATACTGTAATCAAATGTCTGCTGGATGCGGGTATATTCCTGGATAAGACTGGTGGAAAACAAGGCTGGATCATCCGAATTTATAGTGACGAACAAATTCTCCTGCAACAAACGCGGAAGGGGATGGTGGAACATATCTGGCACCAATCCAAGACAGACATTGCTGGTAGGGCATACCTCCAGCGGGATTTGCCGTTCGCGCAATCCTGCCACCAGATCGGCATCCTCCAAACAGCGCACGCCATGTCCTATGCGCAACGGGTCGCCCACCTCCAGTGCTTGGCGGATACTAGATGCTCCAGCGGTCTCTCCAGCATGCAAGATACGCGGCAACCCGGCTTCTCTGGCAAGCTCAAAGGCTTCCACAAATCTTCCAGGGGGGTAGCCAACCTCGTAACCACCCAGCCCCAGTGCCACCACGCCCTGCGCCATCCCTGCCACCGCAGCTTTTGCCACCAGTGTGCCTTCATGGGGAGCGGTTTCACGCGCGATATCGATGATAAGACGCATACTCACCCCAAGATACTGTTCCGCCCAGCGACTGGCTTCCATCAGGGCACTGATCTGCTCCAGCATAGGAATACGCCACTGCTTGGTGTGGGTATAAGCGGTATAGGTCACCTCGCTGTGTACAATGTGCTGGGCAGCCTGCCCTTCCAGGAATTCCTTGCCGATCAGGTAGATATCATCACTGTTCTGGATACAGTTGGAGATCAAGATGTATTTTTCGTTGAAATCCGGAAAATCGCGGAATTGGTACCAATCTTTCACCTCTTCCAAAGTGCGGACCGGCAATGCAATGTTATTCTTCTGCGCCAACTTCAACAAGGTGCGCGCAGGGATAGCCCCTTCGAGGTGGACATGCAACTCCACCTTGGGTGCGTTTGCGATAAAGGTCTCAATCTGCATGGTAAAAATGATCTCCTGATCTGTTCAGCACCAACATGCCCTCAATTGTATAGGAAATTCAAGGAATTTATCTACCATTTCAATCTCGACCGCAGTATTTCTGGCATTTTTCAGATTAATGCTGGATAATAGAAGCAATCTTTTTTTGGAGGAATCATGCGCAAGTTCATCATTGATACCGATACCGCTTCAGACGATGCAGTGGCTCTGATGATGGCTTTCATGCAAAAAGATTTGGATATTCTGGCGGTGACGGTGGTCGCGGGCAATGTACCGCTGGAGATGGCAGTGCAAAACGCGCTATACACACGTGAACTATGCCAGGCGGAATCTGTTCCGGTGTATGCCGGGCTTGCCAAACCTCTGCTGCGCAAGCTGGAGACAGCGCAAGATGTGCACGGAAAAGATGGGCTGGGAGATATCGGTCTTCCACTGGCAGGAAGAAAACCAGCTGACGGGCACGCCGTGGATGTGCTGATCGAGCTCATCCACCGCCATGCGGGGAAGATCGAACTGGTCACGCTGGGTCCGCTCAGCAACATCGCCGTGGCGCTGCTGCGTGATCCTTCTATTGCCCATACAATCAAACAATGTTACATGATGGGGGGTTCCGGCAACCATGTCGGGAATGTCAGCCCGATCGCCGAATTCAACATCTGGGCTGATCCGGAGGCTGCCCGTATCGTGTTCGACTCTGGCATGCCCATCACCATGGTCGGCATTGATGCCAACGTGCGCTACGCCTTTTTCAACCAGGATGACATCCAGGAGATATTGGCGATTGGCACAAAACGTGCCAAATTCGCGGTGAACATCCAAGGCACGCTCAATAAATATATCCAGGGCTTGTATGATTTCGATGGTTTCGACCTGCCCGACCCGCTTACCATGGCAGTCGCCATCGATCCCGGCTGCTGTCGCACCGAAGCGCATGCAGTGGAGGTCATCACCGGGGATGGACTGGGGCGCGGGATGACCATCATCGACAAGAAGCAGTATTATGGAAGAGAGCACAAGGTCAATGTTGCCATGGAGGTCAGCCGGGCGCGCTTCATTGAGATATTGCATAAAGCACTGCACTGATAAGAAAAACAGGCTGGTCACAGACGATCAACCTGTCTTCAACGATCAATGCTCTTACTTAGCTTTGTCTTTATAGAAATCCTGGATATATTCCTTAAGTACCTGCCCGGTATAAGAATATTGATTTTCGCACACCTGTTCAGGAGTGCCCTGGGCGATCACTTTTCCACCGCGGTCACCGCCTTCCGGTCCGAGATCGATGATGTAATCTGCCACTTTGATGATATCCAGGTTATGTTCAATGATCAGCACTGAGTTACCGGCATCCACCAGGGCTTGCAGCACCTCGATCAACTTATGCACATCGGCGGCATGCAAACCCACTGAGGGTTCATCCAGCACATAGAGGGTCTTGCCGGTGGCGCGACGTGACAACTCACGTGAGAGTTTGACGCGCTGTGCCTCACCACCCGAAAGGGTGGTGGCGGGTTGCCCCACGCGGATGTAACCCAGCCCCACTTCCTGCAGGGTCTTCAATTTGGTGACGATGCGCGGGATGTTGCTGAAGAATTCCAGTGCCGAATCGACCGTCAGATCTAACACTTCGGCGATATTCTTGCCCTTATATTTCACTTGCAGGGTTTCGCGGTTGAAGCGGCTACCGTGACAAACCTCACAGGGCACAAACACATCCGGCAGGAACTGCATCTCGATACGGATCTGCCCATTGCCGCGGCATGCTTCGCAACGTCCTCCTTTGACATTGAAGGAAAAACGCCCTGATTTATATCCACGCATCTTGCTCTCGGGCAATTCTGCAAACAGGTTGCGAATCTCATCGAAAACCCCGGTGTAAGTGCCCGGATTAGAACGCGGAGTGCGCCCGATGGGGGATTGATCGATATTGATGATCTTATCCAAGTTTTCAAGACCCTCGATGTGGTCATACGCACCCGGATTGGTCTGGGCACGATTGAGCTTGCGTGCCAGGGCATTATAAAGAATGTCGATCATGAGGGTGGATTTGCCGGAACCCGACACACCGGTGATGCACACCAACCTGCCCAACGGGATGGTAACATCAATATTCTTGAGATTATTCTGATTGGCACCCACTACGGTCAGGGAATTGCCGTTGCCATTACGACGCTGCTTGGGAAGCGGTACCACCTTGCGCCGCGAAAGATATGCACCAGTTAACGATCTGGCATGCTGCAAGATATCCTGCACGGTGCCTTCTGCTACCAACTCGCCACCCTTCTCGCCAGCTCCCGGACCCAGGTCGATGATCCAATCCGCCGAGCGGATGGTCTCTTCGTCATGCTCGACGATCAGTACGGTGTTGCCGATATCACGTAATTCCATGAGGGTCTTCAGCAGACGGGCGTTATCGCGCGGGTGCAGCCCGATGGAAGGTTCATCCAGCACATACAACACCCCCATCAAGCGCGAACCAATCTGGGTTGCCAAGCGAATACGCTGGGCTTCACCACCTGAAAGAGTGGCGGCAGAGCGCTGCAGGGTCAAATAATCGAGCCCGACATTGACCAGAAAACCCAAGCGGTCATGGATCTCTTTCAAGATACGATCAGAAATGAGCTGTTCCTTCTTTGATAAAGGAGAATGTTCCGAAGTGAGACGCTCTACCCACTGTAGTGAATTGACCACGGGCCATTCGGTCACCTCCAGGATGTTCACGCCGTCCACTGTCACCGCCAATGATTCTTTGCGCAATCTGGCACCGCCGCACTCAGTGCAAGGTTTATCACTCATAAATGTAGCGATCTTGTTGCGCACATAATCGGATTGGGTTTCTTTAAAGCGCCGCATCATATTGGGGATGACGCCCTCATAGGCTGAATCCACTTCATAAACACGGTTTTCACGGCTGAAGTTCATGCGCACTTCTTTACCCTGGGTGCCATAGAGGATGATGTTCAACTTTTCTTCAGGTAAGTCTTTGAGCGGTTTATCCAGATCGATGTGGTAAGCTTTGGCAGCTGCTTCCAGCATCTGCCAGTAGTAACCACCATCTTCGCGCGGTCCATTCCATTCACTGGGAGAAAGAGCACCATCCTGCAGACTGAGATCCCAATCGGGAATGAGCAGGTTCACATCGATCTCCTGCTGGACACCCAAGCCCTGGCAGACCGGGCAGGCACCATGGGGAGTGTTGAAGGAAAAGCTGCGCGGTTCGGTCTCTGGCAGTGAGATATTGTGTTCCGAGCAGGATAAATGTTCCGAGAAGAACAGATCATGCCCTTTCTCTTCATCCAGTACCTGCACCACCATGTAACCCTCCCCCACTTTGATGGCAGTCTCGACCGAATCAGACAAACGGGAAAGGAAAGCGTTGTGTTCCTCTTCCGAGCCAGATTGTTTGATGATCAAGCGATCAACCACCGCTTCAATGTTATGGAGCTTGTAGCGATCCAAACTGATATCCTGCTCCAGGTTGAGCACTTGCCCATCCACGCGCGCACGGATAAAACCAGCTTTACGAATCTCCTCAAAAACTGCCTGGTAGGTACCCTTGCGCCCACGCACAACAGGTGCCAATACCAGGAATTTGGTGCCAACTGGCAGGGCAGCAATGAGATCCACGATCTCCTGGGCTGATTGCTTAACCACTTCCCTGCCGCAGATAGGACAATGCGGGATGCCAATGCGCGCATACAGCAAACGCAGATAATCGTAGATCTCGGTCACAGTGCCTACAGTGGAACGCGGGTTATGGGAGGTAGCTTTCTGGTCAATGGAAACAGCGGGAGACAACCCTTCGATATAATCCACATCCGGTTTGCTCATCTGTCCCAAGAATTGGCGGGCATAGGAGGAAAGTGATTCCACATAACGGCGCTGTCCTTCGGCAAAGATGGTATCGAACGCCAGCGAACTCTTGCCAGAACCGGACAAGCCGGTGATGACCACCAATTTATCGCGCGGGATATCGAGTGAAATATTTTTCAGGTTGTGTTCCCGTGCTCCGGCAACACGGATTACATTTTTTGTCATAGAGATCCTATATTTTGAGGTTAAAAAATTATTATATCATTTGTTCTATTAATTAAAGAACAGGCAGCTCAAGCATTGTAAAGCTGCCCACGTGACTTCGCAAAGTTTTAATAAAAAATCAGCAATTCAAGAGCGGGTCATAACTGGATCGGCTTGGCTGGTTTGATGACTGCCTGTTTGAAGAAAAAGCGTTCTTTCAATTGCTTACGCAATTCCGGCATGACATCCCAGGTGGCTTTGGCGCCAGCCGCGATCACCTCAGCAATCTGGTTGAAACCACCCAAGGTCGCTACATCTTCCCCTATATCAGGATGCAGCACAAAATCTGCATCGGCATGGCGCAGTTTGGCAGCCGTGATGGCGGCGCCCATCATGGCATTGGCACGCCAGTATCCGGTGGCAATGCCGGGCATCTTCTGGTTCTTCCAGTAATCCATGTTGGTGATCTGTGGACTGACATCCACCGCCAACAGCACCTCGGCACCCATGGTGCGCACATAGTCTGCCGGTACATTATTCAACGAGCCGCCATCTGCTAAAGTGCGTCCATCGATCTGCACGCCTTCCACAATGCCGGGTAAACCCATGGTGGCATTGATGGCAGCGATCAGGTCACCGTGCTGCAGCACCACCTCTTCAGCCTGATGAAAATCCACCGCGCACAATGCCAGTGGTATATTCAGATCAGAAAACTGCTTCTTTTCACCCACTGCTTCCAAAAAGAACTCCTGGATATTTCTAGAACTGAAAATGTGATCCAGCTTGGAAATACTGGCATCGAACAGTTTTGCCAATTCGCTTAATTTTGAAACACGTTTGGCAGTATCTTCGATCTCACCCACATCCAACCCGCAAGCATATAACGCCGCAATAATGCCCCCCATGCTGGTACCGCTGAGGCAGTCAATGTGGATCCCTTCTGACTGTAGCACCTTCAACACTCCGATATGGGCAAAACCCCGCACTCCCCCACCCCCCAGGGCAAGCCCAAACGCTGGTTTTCTGATCATGTAATTATTCCTGTTTTTCTTTATGAATTCACCTCAATTATAATGACGATTGCCTCGCATGACCATGACAAAAGTAAAGGCGTTGTGACTGATTCAAGAATCGATATAGAAATGGAAAGATTCCCCGGTCATTGCATTCCCTAATGACATTCCCTTACTCTGTCTTTTAAAATATTTAGAAAAAAGCTGTCAAATGGATTAACAGCTTTTTCAAATTCCTTATGCAAATTTATGGGTATTATTCAGAACGCGGATCAGACATCCAGATTGCGAACATATTTGGCATGGGTCTGGATGAAGCGTTTGCGCGGTGGTACCAGCGCACCCATCAGCATATCAAATGTTTGGTCAGCCTGGGCGGCATCCTCTACTGTAACCAGCAACAGGGTGCGATTTTCTGGATTCATGGTAGTATCCCACAATTGTTCGGGGTTCATTTCGCCCAGACCTTTATAACGCTGGATGGAAGACTTACCGCCGAATTCTTTTAATATGCGCTCGCGCTCTTCTTCGGTGTATGCATAGCGTTTCTCGTTCTTGTTTTTTACCAGATATAAAGGCGGCTGCGCGATGAAAAGATGTCCATGCTCGAGCAATTCGGGCATATAGCGGAAGAAGAAAGTCAACAGCAGGGTACGAATATGAGAACCATCCACGTCGGCATCGGTCATGATGATGATCTTGCCGTAGCGCAGATTGGATACATCAAAATTATCGCCAATACTGGTACCAAGAGCTGAGATGAGCGCTTTTACTTCTTTATTAGATAAGATCTTATCCAAGCGGGCGCGCTCGGTATTGAGTATCTTGCCACGTAGCGGAAGGATAGCCTGGAAATGGCGATCTCGTCCCTGTTTGGCAGAACCACCAGCACTATCACCCTCAACAATGTACAGTTCAGTCTTTTCCGGGTTGCGCTCGGAACAATCTGCCAATTTTCCCGGCAGGGTCAGGCTCTCCAGAGCGGATTTACGGATAACCAGATCGCGTGCTTTACGGGCGGCGGAGCGGGCACGGGCAGAGGTGAGGCATTTCTTGATAATGGCACGTGCCGCTGTGGGATTCTCTTCCAAAAATTCAGCAAAGGCTTCCCCCACGATCTGCTGCACCTGGGTCTGCACTTCGGCGTTCATCAGTTTCACCTTGGTCTGGCTCTCGAACTGCGGATCAGGATGTTTGACACTGACAATGGCGGTCATACCCTCACGGGTATCATCTCCTGTGAAATTGCTTTCGCTTTCTTTGACCAGACTATTTTTGCGCGCGTAATCATTAATAACGCGCGTGATGGCAGAGCGAAAACCGGTGATGTGGGTGCCGCCATCAATGGTATTGATGGTATTGGCAAAAGCATACACACTCTCGGCATAGGCATCGGTATACTGCATTGCCACTTCAATACCGACTCCTTCTTCTTCTCCCTCTACGTAAAAAACATCATGCAAGATTTCGCGATTGCGATTGAGGTAACGCACAAAAGATACAATGCCACCTTCGAAGTAAAAGGTGGTCCTTCTGGCAGGATCGGTGCGGTTATCGGTCAGGCAAATCTCGACCTGTTTGGTAACAAACGCCATTTCTCTGAAACGCTGCGCCAGGGTGTCAAATCGATAATTGATATTGCCTTCGAAGATGTCCTGATCGAAACGGAAGGTGGTGGTGGTGCCGGTCTCATCCGGGTCACACTTGCCGATGACTTTCACCGCTTCGCCAGGGATGCCGCGATCATAACGCTGGAAATAAACCTTGCCATCGCGCTTGACGCGCACCTCGCACCATTCGGAAAGGGCATTGACCGCGGAGACGCCCACCCCATGCAAACCACCGGATACCTTGTAGCTACTGCCACCAAATTTTCCACCCGCATGTAGAATGGTCATAACCACTTCCAAAGCAGAAACTTTCTTGGTGGGGTGTTCTTCCACCGGGATACCGCGCCCGTTATCACAGACGGTCACGCTGCTGTCGGGGTTGATGGTGACTACGATCTGATTGCAAACCCCCGCCAGCGCTTCATCAATGGAATTATCAACGACCTCATACACCAGATGATGCAACGCTTTGATATCCGTACCACCCACATACATGCCGGGACGACGCCGGACAGCTTCAAGCCCTTCGAGAACCTGGATATCACGCGCACCATAAGAGGTGGTATTTTTGGATTTTTCTACCAATGCTTCCTCCAAAGAGAGTTAATTATGGAAACCTTATAGGTTCGTCCCGTTGATATTTTGTGGTCCGAGTTTCATGATCTCTTCCATCCAGCGGGTACCATCTCGAAAATAAATAAAGGTGGCTGCCAAGATACCGGACGAAACGAATGCATGACCCACAATGCCCAGCCCCAACAACCAGCTATCTGATGCAGGGGTGATCCACAACAGATCCAATCCATAGCTTAATGATACAGCGATTGTAAGAAAGAAAGTGGTTGCCAGAGAGGAAATTCGTACGAATTTGGAACTGAGGGATATGGCTTTAACAGCACTCAATTGTTTAACAAAGATACCCTGGGGAGTGAACACCAGCGGTAGCAGGATCCACATCAAAACCAAACCCAGAATGAGCAATGGGAGCGTGCCCATGGTTGGGATAAACACCGAAATGGACGAGAGAAAACACAAAACGGGAATGCTCAAGATGATCAAGACCACCAGCAGCAGACAGAAGAACACAAAGGTCTGGGAGATCGAACGGAAAATGGTTAAGCGAGGATCGCCTGGTTGGTCTTTAACAACCAGACTGGAAATAAGAGCGTAGTAGATGCCGCCCAGCAACAAACCTAAAGAAACACACACGATCACCGTGTTGAAAGCAGCCGAAGATGAACCGATCTCAAAAACCATAGGGGCACCAAGCGGATTATTCGTGAATCCCTTGCCTGCCAGCAGACTGGGAATGCCAATCGGATAAGTTCGCAGGGTAGAAAGTAAATTGAAATGGGTCAGCAACTGATCCCAGGAAGCTTTGATCACATCCACTGCTGGCAGGGTTTCAGAATTGACCAATGTGGTCGAGAGGGACTGCATCATCTCATCCACCATGGGGGAAAGTAGATCCTTGATGCGGTAAAAGGGGCCGAACCAGAAAAGGGCATCCAGCGCAAGCGGAAAAAGCATCAAATAGGGATGTGATGCGATCAGATTGAATCCTTCAACTAACGTCTGGATAATCTTCGGAGGTCTTAATCGATTTTCATTTTCCTGTAACATACAATCCTTCATTTTACCATAACGGGCAACTTCCACTCTCGCCAATCAAGCCAGGCGCAACATTATCATTAACGGGGTAAAATCGAAACGTGAACAACCAACATGCGACCATTCCATCTGACCGCTTGAGCATCGTTTCAGCCCTGATCATCTTAAACTACGCACTGATGCCCTTCATTTACACTTCTCCAACCCCGCTACATTTCTCCTTGTTCGGACTTGTATTTGATTGGCGCATCAAATATGCCGATCTTTTGGTGCTATCGGCTGCCCTGTTCGCCGCAATCGGAACTTACTGGCTTTTATATGATCATCCCAACCTGAACAAGCAGGCAACGTTCATCCATCTGGTCCTGCCCACCCTGACCGCCGGAGCAATGAGCATTCCATTAAACGTGATCTCCATTGGGATTGCCTGGTGGGTGATGTTTGCCTTCGGTTCGATTCTGATCATCTTGACCCTGATCGCGGAATATTACAGCATCAATCCGCACAGTTCACTTTTCGCCATGGCAAGAATCATCCTTATCCCACTGGCTATAGCGCTGTTTCTCCTCTTATCTATTTCCTCACGCAGTGCCGGTTATCGTTTATACCTGCAGGTATTGTTGTTGGGAACACTCTTTACCGGCATCTTCACCCGCCTGCTGGCGTTGAGCGATATATACGAAAAGAAAAAGGCGATCTTGGCTTCAGCATTATTGTTCATGCAAGCACTGGTCGCCTGCCACTACCTACCACTGCGTTCAGTTCCATTTGGGATGGTGTTGAGCGGTTGTGTGGCATTTCTGACCAGCCTGCCATTCACGCAGGAACCTTCAAAAAACATCCCGCATACGGTACGTGACGCAGCCTGGTATGCCTTGCCGTTCTTTGTAGGGGCGCTCTTCTTTCTATAGAATTCTTCTCGTTAAAAAAGAATCGAAAAAAGATTCTATTCTTTTACCCTATCGACCGCGAGTTTGGCAGCTTCCTGCTGATACAGGTATGCCAGATTGCGGCGGTGCAGATCTTCCACCAATCCACCCAATAGAACACGACTTTTGCCACAACTCTCCACGGTGATCTCCTCCAGCCATTTTTGCGGATCTTTGCGTTTCAAAGCGGCAGCCACCACTTTTTTCAATTCTTCCAGATACTTGAGATTGGAACCAATAGCTCCTTCAATCTCACCACGCAAGATGACATCGCCATGCCCCTGGACAATGTTTTCCAAGCCAAGGTCTTCAAAGGAAGCAATGGTTTGGGAAAGCTGGTCGATATCGCCCTCCAGAAAGACAGGGAGAGGCAAGAAAGCATCACCGGTAAACAAGATGCGATCTTCACGCACAAATACTGAAATACCGTCAGGTGAATTCCCGGGGGTACAGAAAATCTTGAGGCTCTTTTTGCCAACTCGCAGGTTCAAAGAACCGCTTTCAAAAGTGATCTGTGGCAGGACGATTTTGGTCTTAAGGTAATCCGACCCCTGTCTCTGGGCATTTTCAAGCGCCTGGATGTTCTTTTCCTTCACGAATTGGCGATTCAGTGAATGAGCGATAACACCAGCGCCAGGGAAAAAACAGTTGCCCCAGGTATGATCTGCATGGTAAATGGTGTTGATCACGAAACGCACAGGCACCTTCAGTGTACCTTCAATGAATTCGCGCACTTCCAGCGTTTCTTCCGGCACCGGCAAGGTGTCGATCACCACTGCCCAGTCCGTCCCAATCACCGCTCCGGCAGCAACCTGAGCATATACTTCACTCTGGAACCAGTATACATTTTCAGAAATTCGTTCACGTATCATGCGCACATCTCGGTCTAAATGAAATCATCCTAAAACTGAAGAATAGCATAATTTTTTTAAAAAGTCAAAATTTTAGAACTTTTGTTCCCATATTGCAATAGTTTGACCACCTTCCCTTCCTATGGTAAGATAGCCTTCAATTCAGCTCATCCAGAGAGGTGGAGGGACCGGCCCTGCGAAACCTCGGCAACCAAAATACATGGTGCCAATTCCGGCAGAATCCGTTCGGCGGATATTCTGGAAGATGAGAGAGAATACCAGCAGACCTCTCATTCCAGGGAGGTTTTTTCTTTCTGGAAGAAAGTGAGTTTTTTTGAAGAAATTCGATTATCTTGAAGCACTCGCGCAATCCGTGCTCGTTTTTGACGGAGCCATGGGTACCAATCTACAGCAATTGAATCTGCAAGCCACCGATTTTGGTGGTGAACGCCAGTTCGGCTGCAACGACGTGTTATGCCTCACCAAACCCACAGCAGTGGAACAGGTGCATCGTTCATTTCTGGAGGTGGGGGTGGACGTGATCGAAACCAACACCTTCCGCTCCAATCGCCTGACATTACAAGAGTTCGGCCTTCAAGACAAGGTATACGAGATCAATAAAGCTGCTGCAATCCTTGCCAAACGGCTGGCACAAACTTACAGCACTACAAATCATCAACGCTTTGTAGCTGGCTCCATCGGTCCGAGCGGGAAGATCCTCTCCATCGATGATGCACAATCGCAACAGGTCAGTTTTCAAAAAATCATGGCTGTGATCAAGGAACAGGCATTGGCATTACTGGAAGGCGGGGTTGATCTGCTGCTATTGGAAACACAGCAGGATCTACTGGAGGTAAAAGCCGCCGTGCTGGGCATCCAGCAGGCTTTTCATGAATCTGGCATCCAGGTGCCGTTGCAGACACAGGTTACCATGGATGTGCACAATCGCACACTTTTCGGCAGCGACATCGAAGCGGTGTCTGCCATTTTGGAACCGCTCGCCATCCATGTGCTGGGATTGAACTGTTCCACCGGACCGGATGAAATGGAAGCCCCACTGCATTTTCTGGGCGAAAACAGCGGATTGCCGGTTTCCTGCCTGCCCAACGCGGGCATGCCGGAGATGCAGGGGCAGAATGTCATCTACCCACTGCTACCCGAGCATTTTGCAGAACGTTTAACTGAATATGTAGAAAAATACCGATTGGCGGCGGTGGGCGGCTGCTGCGGCACTACCCCGCGGCACCTTGAATTGCTGGTAAACAGTGTCCATGGACACCCGGCACCCCAGCCAACTGCTTCACGGGCAAATTTCCTCAGTTCTCCCATCCATGCTCGTGAAATGAACCAGACACCTCCGCCTTTTATCATCGGGGAACGCCTGAACACCCAGGGCAGCCGCAATTTCAAACAGTTGATGCTCACGCAAGATTTCGGGCAGGCAGAAGCGCTGGCACGCCGGCAGATAGCCGATGGCGCGCACGGGCTGGACCTGTGCACCGCGCTAACCGAGAATGAGCTCGAAAAAGAGAACCTGGTGACCCTCATCCGCCGCATCAGCCATAGTGTGGATGCACCGCTGATCATCGATTCTACCGACCTGCACGTGATGGAAGCCGCACTGCAAGCCACCCCGGGACGTTGCCTGATCAACTCTACCAATTTCGAGAGTGGTGAAGAAAAAGCGCGGAGCGTATTCAAACTGGCAAAACAATACGGAGCAGCCGTGATGGTACTGACCATCGACGAAAACGGCATGGCAAAAAGCAGTGCTCACAAGAACCGGATCGTGGAACGCGCCTACCATCTGGCAGTAGACCAGATCGGTCTGGCACCTCCATCGCTGGTGTTCGACCCGCTAACCTTCTCCCTTGCCAGCGGTGATCCCGACACGCTCGATTCTGCCATGCAAACACTCGACAGCCTGCGCTGGATCCAACGGCACTACCCAGATTGCCATACTTCACTGGGCATCAGCAATATTTCTTTCGGATTTTCCAAAGCAGCGCGCAAGATATTGAACAGTGTGTTCCTTTATCACGCCCTGCAAGCCGGGCTGGATATGGCGATCTTGAACGCTGCCGAGGTGCTGCCCTATCAGGCTATCGCCAAGCAGGAAAAGCAAGCTGCCGAAGCACTGCTCTTCAACCAATCAGAGCATGCTCTGACAGATTTTATCCGGACATTCGAAAACCAAACACGAGAAGAAGCCAGCGAAGCGTATGCCAGCGCGCAACTGGCTGGGATGGCACCCGGGAAACGCATCCAATGGCGCATTCTGAACCGGGAGCGCGATGAGATCGAAAAAGATATCGAAGACTTCATCCGGCAAGCAGCGCCTGTTTTCAACCCTCACCAGGCAGCACTCGCATTACTAAATGAATTCCTACTGCCCGCCATGAAGGAAGTGGGAGAACAGTTCAGCCAAGGGGAGATCATCCTGCCCTTCGTGCTGCAATCCTCCGAGATCATGCGTGCTGCTACTGTCAAATTAGAGGAATTTATCCAAAAAAACGACCGCACCAGGCGCGGCACCATCCTGCTCGCCACCGTATATGGTGATGTGCACGATATCGGTAAGAACCTGGTGAAAACCATCCTGGAAAATAACGGATTTGAAGTGATCGACCTCGGCAAGCAAGTGCCTGCCGATCAGATCGTGGAACAGGCAACCCAACTACAAGTATCCGCTATCGGGTTGAGCGCACTGTTGGTGAACACCAGCCAGCAAATGCCACAGGTGGTACAGAAACTGCGCCAGCAGCACAGCACCATCCCGGTCATGATCGGCGGTGCAGCGGTCAATCAGGCATTTGCCGAGCGCATCGTCAAATTGGGAGAACAGGAAGCTTATGCAGGGGGAGTATTCTACTGCCGTGATGCGTTCGACGCGCTGGCAGTGCTGGACAAGTTCGCGCATGAAAATGGAGACAGAGTATGAGCGCTAATCCTTACAGCCCAACATTGGGAGCCCAAATCATCCCCTCCATTGCACTGGATGACCTGTTACCGTATCTCAATCATAAGGCGCTCTTCCGTATTTCGTGGGGAGCTACCAAAGCCAGCGGTGCACGCTGGGAAGAGATCCAACGCAGTTACGAAAAAAGGCTGGAGGAGATGTTGCAAAAGCTGCGCAGCGATGCATGGTTGCAACCGCGCGCCGGATACGGGCACTGGTATGCCGCTTCCGAAGGCAACAGCCTCCTGGTCTTTCAGCCCGAGCACCCTGGCGAGATCGCAGCGCGTTTCGATCTGCCGCGCCAGATGCAGGGAGAGAAGCTGTGCCTAGCAGATTATCTGCCCTCCCATTCCTCCGGTAACCCTGCCCTGCTGTCATTTCAGATCGTCACGGTGGGCAAACAAGCCAGCGAGCGCACCAATGCCCTTTTTACAAAAGGGGATTACGCGGAAGGCTATTTCGTACACGGACTGGCGGTACAGTTCGCCGAAGCGACAGCCGATTTCGTTCACCAGCGCATCCGTGGCGAGTTGGGACTGAAGAAGAACCAGGGCAGACGCTATTCGTGGGGTTACGAACCCATTCCCCATCTTGCCCAACATGCTACCCTCTTCGAACTCATCCCGGCACGCGAAGAATTGGGGATGGACCTGACCTCCGCTTATCAATTGATCCCAGAGCAATCCACAGCTGCGATCGTGATCCATCACGAAGATGCACGCTATTTTCGTATTGACGAGAAAAGGACTGACCAATGAAAAGAGAAGTTTTCATAAAAAAATTATGCAGTGGCAAACCACTGGTAGCCGATGGCGCCATGGGCACGCTGTTGCACGAACGCGGAGTAAGCTTCGAAAACTGCTTCGACGAACTGAATCTGACCAACCCCGCCCTGGTCGGTTCCGTGCATCAGGAATACATCCGTGCCGGAGCCGAGATCATCCTCACCAACACCTTCGGTGCCAATCGTTATAAACTGGAACGCTGCGGGCTGGAAGAACTGCTGGATGAGATCAACCAGACCGGAGTGGATCTGGCACGCCGTACCATCAGCGCTGCCTTCAAAGAGAATGTGATGATCGCCGGAGATGTCGGACCGCTGGGAGTGCGCCTTGCACCCTTCGGGCGGGTACAAGTGGAACAGGCACGCGAGGTTTTCAGAGAACAGATCCAATCATTACACAGCGCCAACTGCGACCTGATCGTGATCGAAACCATGACCGATCTATATGAGATCCGCGAAGCCATTCTGGCTGCCCGCGAAGTAGATGAAGATATCCCGCTGGTAGCATCGATGACCTTCACGCGCGATGATCGCACACTTTTAGGGGACGACCCGCAAAAGGTGGCATCCAAGCTGTTCGCTTACGGGGCAGATGTGATCGGCATCAACTGCTCCGGCGGGCCCAACCAGTTACTACGCATCTTGAAGAAAATGAAAAAAGAGATCCCGGATAGTGTGTTCTGGGTCAAACCAAACGCAGGGTGGCCGGAACAAGTATCTGGCAGGATCTTCTATCCCGCTTCGGCAGAATACTTCGGAGAATATGCGCTGGCATTCTGGCAGGCGGGAGCGCGCGTGATCGGCGGCTGCTGCGGTACCACTCCAGCCCACATCCAATCCATCCGCCAAGCGATCGACAGCCATTCCGTGCAGAATATCACCAACGGTATCACGCTGGAGATCAGTGAAGAAGAAATCATCGAAGAAGAGATCAGTGAACCGACCCGTTTTGCCAAGAAACTGGCTGCCGGAGATTTTGTCTTTTCAGTGGAAATGCAACCCCCACGCGGATTGGCGACCAAAAAGATCATCGCCGGCGCAAGCCTGCTGGTTGATTCTGGTGCAGATGCCATCAACGTTGCCGACAGCCCCATGGCACGCATGCGTATGAGCCCATGGGCGGTATGCAATCTGATTCAAGACAAAGTGAATGTCGAGACAATCTTGCACTTTCCCACGCGCGGGCGCAATCTGCTGCGCGTACAGGGTGACCTGCTGGCAGCGCATGCCCTGGGGGTGCGCAATGTGTTCGTGATCATGGGTGACCCCACTGCCATCGGGGATTACCCTGAAGCCATGGATAATTTCGACCTGGCTCCCTCCGGACTGGTGAAGCTGATCAAGCAGCGCTTCAACCTCGGCATCGACCAAGCCGGTTCGGATATCGGGCAACCCACCAGCTTCTTCGTGGGTTGTGCGTTGAACTTGCAGCCCAACGTGCCGCAACGCGAATGGGAGATATTGAAACGCAAGATCAACAACGGGGCTGATTTCGTCATCACTCAACCGGTATTTGAAGCCAAAAACATCCCGCGCTTCCGACAGGCTTTCAAGGATTTCTACGAAGAATTGAAAATCCCGCTCATCGCAGGCATCTTGCCGCTAGTGAGCGCGCGCCATGCTGCCTTTCTGCATCAGGAAGTACCGGGTATTTCCATCCCCGACCCCATCCAGCAACGCATGCGCATTGCCGAAGATAATGGCAGTGGTCCGCAGGAAGGTATGCGCATCGCCAGTGAATTGATCCGCCAGGTAAAAAACCTGGCTCAGGGAGCCTACCTGACACCTTCTTTCGGGCACTACGATTATGTGGCGGAGATCATCGACAATACCCGATGAGATCGCCTTAACACATAATTAATATAATTATCAGAAAAAAGCACAAAATCCAGCCTCCGGGCTGGATTTCTTACGTTAGAATATAGATAAAGATGAATTGAGGGTATGTTATGCTCCTGATCATAGACCTTGGAAACACCAATCTTGTATTGGGATTGTATGAAGGCAGCAACCTGACCCATCATTGGCGCCTTTCCAGCGATTACGCGCGCATGCCGGACGAATACGGCATTCAATTTCGCGACCTGTTGGATCACCAAAAAATAAAGATCGACCAGATCGAGGGCATCTGCCTTTCTTCGGTGGTGCCGCCCCTGACTGAGCGCGTGCTGGATGCCTGCCAGCGCTACCTGGAGCAAAGCCCACTGCTGGTCACTTCTGACCTGAATTTGAACATCCAGATCCAATACGAAGATCCAAGGACGGTCGGAGCTGACCGCCTGGCAGATGCAGTAGAAGTGCAACGCACCTACGGAGGACCAGCCTGCATCATCGATTTTGGCACCGCCACCACCTTCAATGCCCTATCGATTAAAGGGGAATACTTGGGTGGCTCTATCATGCCCGGGGTACAGGTAGCCGCTGATGCACTGGTGCAGCGCACTGCCAAGCTGCCTGCCGTTTCGCTAGAAACACCTCCTTCGGTGATCGGCAGCAACACCAGCGACGCCATCCGTGCCGGGTTGATCTACGGTTATGTCAGCCTGGTGGAAGGCATGATCGAACGCTACCGGCAGATCTTGGGAAAGTCCATGAAAGTGATCGGCACCGGTGGTTTGGTGAGCCTGATCAGCCAGCACACCACTGCCATCAGCATTGTAGAGCCCTGGCTCACGCTGAACGGACTGCAGTATATCTGGGAGATGAACAAGCATGACTGAAAATCCGCTCAAGCACAAACACATCCTGCTGGCAGTCAGCGGCTCGATCGCGGCTTATAAAGCAGTTGAACTGGCATCCCAGCTCACCAAGACGGGTGCGTTGGTGGACGTCATCTTGACACAGGCTGCTGAAAAGTTGGTATCAGCGCTCACTTTTCGTTCGGTGACCGGGCGCAAAGCTTTTACAGACAGCGATTTGTGGGAAAATGAAGAACACGTGGTGCATATCACGCTGGCGCGGTGGGCTAATATCATGCTGATCGCGCCCGCCAGCGCCAATAGTCTGGCGAAGTTAGCACACGGCATCGGCGATAATCTCTTGAGCGTCACGGCACTGGCAGCCGCCTGCCCGCTGGTGGTGGCACCGGCTATGGACGCCGGTATGTTCAGCCACCCCGCCACGCAAGCTAATCTGAAGATCCTGCAGGAGCACGGTGCCATCATTCTGGGTCCTGCGGAGGGACACCTGGCGTCCGGACTCAAGGGCAAAGGGCGCATGCTAGAAGCTGCCGAGCTTTATGCTCACTTGCGCTACCTGCTAAGCCGCTCCAACAAACTGGCAGGGAAGAAATTTTTGATCACTGCCGGCGGCACCCAAGAAGCACTGGACCCGGTGCGATTTCTCGGTAACCATTCTTCCGGGAAACAAGGGTATGCACTGGCACAGGCAGCTCTGGATGCGGGTGCGGAGGTAACGCTCATCAGCGCCCCCTCTGCCCTCACTCCCCCGGTTGGCACCAGTTTCATCCCGGTGGTCTCTGCTGAAGATATGCGTATCAAAGTGATGGATCATATAGAGCAAGCAGATGTGGTTATCATGGCAGCCGCGGTGGCAGATTTCCGTCCGGCTGTGAGCAGGACACAGAAGATCAAGAAGGAATCCAAATTGCAGGAACTCAAACTGGAAACTACTACTGACATTCTTAAAGCATTGGGAGATTATAAAAAATCTAAAAAACCTGCTGTATTGCTGGTAGGTTTTGCAGCCGAGAGTGAACACTTGCTGGAAAATGCCAGCAGGAAATTGGAGAGCAAAAACCTCGATCTGATCGTTGCCAATGATATCTCCCGTTCCGATGCCGGTTTTGCCGTGGATACCAACGAGGCAACCATGCTCTTCAGGGACGGAAAACAACTCAAGATCCCCAAACAAGATAAAGAAGGGGTCTCACAAAAAATAATTGACACTATAATCAATTTATTGCAGGAATAATTACAAACAATTTTTAAGGAAAATACTATGCGTGTACTGGTAATCTCCGATATCCATTCGAACCTGACTGCCCTTGAGAAAGTACTCTCCGTTGCCGGCAGTTATGATGCAGTGTGGTGCCTGGGAGATCTCGTTGGATACGGTCCGGACCCCAATGAATGCATCGAAGTGGTGCGCGGATTGCCCAACCTGGTGTGCGTGCGCGGCAACCACGATGCCGCCATTCTGGGAGATGTGGACCAGCATACCTTCAACCACGAAGCCAGCCTGGCAATCACCTGGACAAAGCGCGAGATCACCGCCGACAGTCAGGATTTTTTATTACGCCTGCCCGAGACGATCATTCAAAAAGAGGTCACATTGGTACACGGCAGCCCGCGCAATCCGGTGTGGGATTACGTGATGGATTATCTGACTGCCCTGCGCATGTTCCAATTTTTTGACACACAAATCTGCATGCTGGGGCATACCCATGTGCCAGCATACTGGGTAGAAAAAGAAAGTGACAGCAAAAACAACCTAGTGCTCGATTTTCAGAAGCGCACCATTCAGGGGCGCGTTATTCTCAACCCTGGTTCGATCGGTCAGCCGCGCGATCATGACCCGCGCGCTTCTTTTGCACTATTTGACACAGAAAATCTTACCTGGGAACTGCGTCGGGTGGAATATGATATTGCCAGCGTGCAAGAACGCATCAAAAAGGCAGGGCTGCCATGGCGGCATGCCATGCGCCTGCATGAAGGCTGGTAACCGGGAACTTTTTCACTGCTCATTTCGTTATTCATACAGAAAATGAACCTTGAAGGAGGAATCATGAAAAGAAAGAATTTACTGATCACCCTTTTACTGTTTTCGTTGGCGGCTGCGTCGTGCAGCTCAAAAGCCGCCAGCCCCGCCATGGCCGTCAGCAGCCGGGGCGTTGCCGATGAAATGATGGCTGCCGAAGCACCCGCAATGGAGGAGAAAGCAAGTGGTGCAAACGACTCGGTCACTTCAACCGATACCAGTCGCATTGTCATCAAGAATGCTGATATCAGCCTAGTGGTGGAAGACCCCTTATCAGCAGTGGATGCCATCAACCAGATGGCAGTGGACAAGGGAGGCTTTGTGGTCAATTCCTATACTTACAAAGTGACCTCATCTTACGAAACACAACTACCCGCTGCCAATATCACCATCCGTGTGCCGGCAGAACTGTTGGATGAAACACTGGCACAATTGAAAGCCATGGTAGGAGATCCCGAACTGGATATCCTGAGCGAATCAGTTTCAGGGCAAGATGTGACCGGTGAAGTTACCGATCTGGAATCACGTTTGCGCAATCTGCAGCAAGCCGAAACCCAATTACTTGAGATCATGGATAATGCCACCACCACCGAAGATGTCATGTCGGTCTTCCAGCAACTCACCAGCATCCGCGGCGACATTGAAGTGCTGCAGGGTCAGATCAAATACTATCGTGAATCAGCCCAACTCTCCGCCATCAGCATCAACCTGCAATCCAAAGAAGCAGTAGCACCCATCACCGTAGCAGGATGGCGACCTTCGCTGGTGCTCCAGCGCGCCATTCAGGCACTGGTAGACGGGCTAAAGTTCCTGGTCAATGCCCTGATCTGGCTGGTTATCTTCGTGGCGCCCATCGTGCTCATCATCGGGCTGCCCATCTATCTGATCATCAGAGCTTCCAAGAAACGCAGCATGAAGAAGAAAGCTGAAAAATAATCGCAAAAATAAAAAAGAGTGAGTTTCCTCACTCTTTTTTATTTTTTATAAGCACATTGACCACGGTATCCAGATCAATTTGCAGGGCATAGATGCCCTCTTGGATCTTTTCGAAATTCACAATATCCCGTGATACTTCCAGATCGACCGATCTATCAGGGATCGCCAGGTAAATATTACTGCTGGTGCGACGCCCGGCATCCAGCGTGAAACGCGTTTCGGAGCGGCGCGCGTTCCATTTCTTGACCTCCCAGCCCTGGGAGAAATGCACATCCGACCCAAGGTACTGCACCTCACCTTCCTTAACAGGTCTCACCGCCAACAGTTTGCAACCGTGGGGGGCTATCTCAAACTCACCCAGACTGGTCAAATGAGTGGAGCGAGTGATGTGCTGCTGCCAAAAACTGCTGATCCAGTATTCCCCTGCCGCAATTCCAAAGGAACGGCAGGTCAGGTCTTGCTTGACGGGGTGATCTTTCCAGTTCAAAATTGCCAGTAAATGCCAAGCACCGCAGACGCCCTGCAAATCCACCCGCAGCAGGTAAGGAATCTGATGCTCCAGCCAATCCAATACCACCAAACGGGAAGAAATGGGTGGTAGCAAACGTGCAGCCATTTCGAAACGTTCTCTGGACAAGGCAGTCAGGTCATCCGAAAAGATCAACGAGCCACCGCTCATGGCGATGACGGTCGCCAGGCTCTCAACCTCATCCAAACTCAATTCGGATTGGTCGCGCACCAGCAGACAATCCGGATCGTTGACCCACCAGCGCTCATGCAAAGCGGCTCTGGTGAGAATATTGCGCATGGAGGTACTGGCGCTGGGCATGCTGGGTTCTTTCTTAAATAGGAAACCAACATTAAAAATTTTGGGGTTCCAGCTGCCGCTCATATCCGGTCCGATGCGCATGGTGTCTACTAATCCAATGCCCGAGCCCAGCGGCAGCCCGCAGCCCACCAGGGTGGTCTGCCTGCCAGCGGTGTCACGGATGAGTTGCAGTCCCTCCCGCAGTACCTGGGCACGCGTTTTGGTGCTATCGAGGTATCGTCCCTGCAGCGCCGCCGCATACAGAAAATCCAATTTCAGGTAAGGGAACTTCCATTCATTCACAGCAGTGTGAATGAGCTGCTGCACATATTGGCTAGCTTGAGGTTGGGTGAGATCGAGGGCGGTACCCAGAGAGTTCCACACAAAGCCAGCGTTGACAGGGCTGCCATTGCGTTTGCGCAGTATCCAATCGGGATGTTCCTTGAAGAGATCCGAACCACGATGAACGATGAAAGGCGCCAACCATACGCCCGGCGTAAAACCGGCGTCTTTGATTTGCCGACAGATGGGTTGCATTCCTCCGGCAAAACCGGGTCGGAATGCCAGCCAATCCCCAACCTGTTTCTGATAGCCGTCATCGATCTGCACCAGTTCGACGGGGAATTCATCGTGATATTCTTTCAGCATGATCAAGTTATCACGAATGATAGCCTCATTGATCTTCTGGTAGTACTGGTACCATGAACACCAACCCGCCGGTGTCTGGGCAACATAATGCACCTTATTTTCTTTTGCCACCAGATCAAGATACGGAGCAATACTCTCGCTATGTTGTCCCTCGACCGGCATGGCAACCGCCCAATCGGTTTGGAGAGCACTGTCTGGCTGCAAGCTGACATTATCTGTATTTGCCCACAACAAGAGGGAAGGACTGCGCCAATCAGGCAATGCCACATGCCCAAACTGCTCCTTCTGGGAAAGAAAACCCAGCAAACAGCCTTTTTGTTGTTGCGCATCATACAGCACACCAAACATATCCGCCACCGCCCCATGCCGGAAGGTATTCTTCAATCCGGCATCCACCACCATGGGATTCTGTAGCAGTCCCAGGCGAGAACGCATGGCAGGCTCTTGACGACTGCTGCTGCCCGCGAATGACCAGGACTGCCAACCATTGACAAAGAACCTGACCTTTTCAACAGGGCAGGTCATCTCAATATTAGAATTGTGCGATTGAGAACAGGGCTGCAGCAGAACGATCTGTTCGACCTGAACGGGACAGAAGCGCTGGTTGCTGACGACCACCTTCCACAACAACGCCGGCTGCTCCTTCTCCATTGCGAAAATCACCTCGGCTGCCAGACCTTCAATTCCAGTATCGATCTGACAGTGCAGCTCCTGGCGCGTGCGAGAAAATAAAAGGTTTCCACCCTGGTGTTGGAGGGTATGTTCGTCCAGTTTCAGTGGGATCCGGAAACGCTCCCCCGCGATCCAGACCGCCAGCATTAATTGGGCTTCCCGGATATGAGGGAACCGATCTGTGCAGGGATGAATCGAAAAACAACCTGTCTCACCATTGATGGAAAGGGTTAATTGAGAATTTGTCAGGTGATCCATCTTGCCCCCTTTTTATGAATTTGAATCGAGCGATACCTGTTCTACCCCGCGGAGGTAGCGATAAAGATTGAAATCGCCATGTTTTTCAAGCAACACCAGCCGCCTGCCAAAGATCCAACCATATGGGTCGCTTTCCAGGATCATCGCCTGGGGAGCATATACATAATCAAGGTTAATATCATCCAGATAATGAAAAGCCTGGGCGATCTTCAACTGCTCAAAATACTCACTACCGTTGATCAAGCCATCAAGATTGACAATGGTGCGATCTTGAATGAAATAAGCGATCACTCCACCACCGGTCATACCAATCACATTGCCCGGATGAGTATGCTCCTCCAGATATTTCGGTTCAGAGAGATAGGGATGCCTTTCAGGATCCAGATCCATGTAGGAGTATTGCTTGATGATGGGGATTGCCAGATTGAGAACCAGGATGAAAGAAAAGACTCCTACCAATACCTGTGAAGCAGTACTGCCATATAAATAACGTTTATAACGGCGCAACACACTCTCCAACAAAATGCCAAAAGCAAGCAAGGTGCAGAGAATCTCCGGAATCCAATACCAGTATTTGGCATGCAGGTAACCGGTGGTCTTGTAATTAAAGAGATGGAAAACACATCCTACGAACAAGGGAAAGAAAGCCGTCTCCCGCATCGCTTTCTGGATAAAGCCTTTCTTGCGGTAGATGATCCATGCCAACAGCAAGACGACCAGCACCCAGATCAGTGCGCCAAAATCGCGTTTGAAATTGAGATAAGATATACTCTCTTCGGGGATTCCAGTCGACTGCGCCACCACTTCGATGATGAAACTCACCGGAGCAGTTATCAACCACCACGGACCGTCTTTCACGGAAGGATCGAACCAACTGCCCACCACTTCACTCAGGGTTTTCAATGGTTGCCCATACACGGTCAGTGGCAGTGTACCCCACCAACGTTTGATAGTACCACTGATAGGTAGGTAGGACCCGGCATAAGAATTATTAAAGAGCATGTACGCCACCAACAAGATCAGGATGGGTGCAAAATAACACAGGGCGGAACCGATCCATTTTTTCCAATTTGTCTTGATAGAAATATCTTCCTGGAATGCACGTTTTCTGGCTTTCATGTACAAAATATAGACCAGGCGCCAGCCTACCAGCAGGACACCCGATAGGATCATATCAATAACGATCACCGCTCGTGGAAAACCCAAGAAAACATGCAGAATATCATGCAGGGTAAAGATGATCCCCAAAGTCAGGATTGATGAGCCACCAATCGCCAACGCACTGGCGAACAATTGTTTTTGCATAGAGTGTGAGGAATCCACCACATATCCCTTGAGCCCATACTGCAACACCACTTTTGAAACCAGCGAAAGCACGATGAAGATATAAAAGAATGGCAGGAAATTGAAGATATTATCCGTATTTTGCACCCGTACATAATATGAAATGATGGCTGAAAGAAAAGCCAGCAAGGCATCCATCAGCACCTGCCAGCGCAGAGTGGAGCGACGGAAAACCAGCCAGATTCCCATAATGACAACGATGAATATACTATCCAGACGACTGAAGAGCAGGAGTGCGCCCAGTAAACTCATCACCAACACATTTCGGGGTTTGAGTTCTCTTTCATCGAAGGACGCCAGATAACTCAAGGCTGCTACCAGTGCAAATGCAGTGACGCCTGATTCCAACCCTAATTGCGAAGTCAATTCATGGATGGCGGGTGTGAATGTCCAAAAAATCGCCACGAACCAACCGCTCTCTTTGGAAAAACGGCTGGCAAAGAAACGGTAAAGCAGTATCCCGGTTCCGGCATTGAACAATGCCAGTAGCATAATCGTGATGCGCAGAGGTAAATACAGGTTTACTTTGGCAAGGCTGAAGACCGGTACGCAGATCGCCATCCATAAGGGATGAAAACCATTGGTAGCACTAAGACCATCAAAAGTAATGCCTTTGCCTGCGGCAATGTTACGGGCAGTGACAAAATAATAGAAAGCATCATCGGTCTTGAACCAGTTCAATAACCTCGCCGGTGGCGAGAAAGCCACATAGGCGTGCAATGCCAAGACGATGACCAGCAGCAAGATTTCAAATGGGATTCTTTTTTTCTTCATATTTATGTCCGATCATGGATGTGGAATTATTATAGCGCATGCAAAGAAAGAGAAGGTTCTTTTTCATCATGCACCTTCTCTTTCATATCGGTTTATTAATCTAGGACAAACCAGTGATCTTTCCACTTTGCAGATCAATATCGATATCCATGAATGCCGGTCTGGTGGGCAATCCCGGCATGGTGCTGATCTCACCTGCCAGCGGATACAAGAAACCCGCACCAGCGGAAAGGCGAATATCCCGGATCGGAAAACGAAAGCCACGCGGAACACCTTTCAAGGCAGCATCATGGCTCAAGCTCAAATGGGTCTTTGCCATACAGATCGGTAAACCAGCATAACCCAATTTGGTAAATTCCGCGATCTTTTGTTCGGCTTCGGGAGAATAATCGACCTCCTCTGCTCCATAGACCTCCCTGGCAATGGTCTCTATTTTCTGTTTGATAGGTTGATCCAGTGGATAGAGAAATTGAAAATCAGCAGGACTCTCGGCAGCCTTGACCACGGCTTGTGCCAGCGCTACCGCACCGGCGCCACCTTCTTCCCAGTGATTGGTGATGACACAATCTTCCGCCTTACCCGAAGCGCGCACGGCATTCTGAATCAATGCCAATTCGGCATCCGTATCGGTGATAAAACGATTGATGGCGACCACGGTGGGAATGCCAAAATGGCTGGCGATGCCAATATGGTGAAAAAGATGTTCTGTTCCTTTCTGCAACAGATCCAGATTCTCTTCGGTATAAGCTCTATCAAGAGGTTGCCCGGCTGTGACCTTGGCTCCGCCGCCATGCATCTTCAGGGCACGGACAGTTGCCACCAACACCACCACATCCGGTTTCAACCCGGAATAGCGGCACTTGATATCAAAGAACTTCTCCATTCCAATATCCGAACCGAAACCCGATTCGGTGATCACATAATCTGCCAGTTTCAGCCCGATCTGATCTGCCAGAATAGAACTATTACCATGGGCGATATTGGCAAACGGACCGGCATGCACAAAGACCGGAGTACCTTCCAATGTTTGCATCAGATTGGGTTTGATGGCATCTGACATGAGCACGGTCAACGCTCCGGCAATCCCCAGGTCTTCGGCGGTAATCGGTTCGCCCTTGCGGTTCAACGCCACCACCATTTCACCCAGGCGTTTGCGCATATCTTCCAGACCGGTAGCGAGCGCCAGCACTGCCATGATCTCGCTGGCTACGGTAATATAAAATCCGGTCCTTCGTTCTGCGCCGCTCTCCTGCGGACCCTGTCCGATAGTGATACCGCGCAGGAAGCGGTCATTGGTATCGATCCCGCGCATCCAGAAGACATGATCCGGGTCGATATCCAGCCGCACCAGACGGCTTTTTTCTTCCGCCGAGAGCGCATCCAGATGCTGTGGATCAATACCCAATTTCTGCAGTCTGCCAAACTGTCCTCTACCCACCTGATATTTTCCGTCCTTCCCCAGCGGATACAACCGCCGGAACAGGGCGTCATCGCTCTGACGATTTTCATGATACAAACGGGTATCGATGGCAGCTGCCAGCAAGTTATTGGCAGCGGTCACAGCATGGATATCACCGGTCAGGTGCAGGTTCAACTCTTCCATGGGAATGACCTGGCTGTATCCACCTCCAGCGGCGCCACCCTTGATGCCAAAGGTGGGTCCCTGGCTGGGTTGGCGGATACAGGTGACCACACGTTTTTTCAGATGCGCACCCAGTGCCTGGCTCAACCCAACCGTGGTAGTGGTTTTTCCTTCACCCAATGGGGTGGGATTGATGGCAGTCACATCGATATACTTGCCATTGGGCAGGTCTTTAAAACGTTCCAGCACTTCCAGTTTGACCTTGGCTTTATACGGGCCATATAGTTCCAATTCTTCCGGTCGGATACCCAGATCTTCTGCCACATCCCTGACCGGTCGCAAGCTGGCTGCCTGAGCGATCTCGATATCATTCGGAACCGGCTTTTTCAGCTCCAACTTGGTAGTGCGAAACGGTTTATGTTCTTTCTCCATACTCATCCCTCATTTCTGCTCAGGGCTCACTTTCCACAGGTTCAGCGAGCTTCTTATGCGCGGCTGGCTGCATTGCAAGATAACCCATAGCAGAGATAGTGCAAATGATGCCACCCGCATACCAAACCCAATTGGGATTGTAATTATCCATAATGATACCAGCAGCCAGTGGACCGATTGCCTGTGCAGTTCCAAAACTCAGGTTGAAAACTGCCATATATCTGCCGCGCATGGTTTCTGGTGCGATCTGGGCAACCATGGACTGGAGAATGGGGGAACTGACCATTTCGCCGATCGTGATGATCGCCATCGCCAGCAAGAAAAGCGCATAGCTACTCACAAAACCATACATAGCAAACCCGACCGCATAAAGCATATTCCCCAGAAACATCATACTCATCGGTTTGTACCGGGTAATACGGCTGGTGATCCAGAACTGCATTAACACCACCATGATGGCATTCAAGGAAAGGATATACCCATATTTTTGCGATGAAATACCGTGCAAATCACGCAAGAAAACGGACAGACTGGAATTCATCTGCATGTAAACCAGATTGGTCAGCAGGGTCAACAGCAAAAAACCCAGGAAGACGGTATCTCTCAGAATATGGCGGTAACCGGTCAAGGTTCCCCACAGGCTTTGTTCTGCTTCGGGGTGGTTTTCATCCGCCTGGGGTTTGGTTTCAGGTATCTTGAGATAGACAATCAAACCAGTGATCATGCTGATCACAAAATCAGCCACAAAGAGATAGAAGAAATTGTAGCCAGCCAACAAGCCACCGATCATCGGTCCGAAGGAAACGGACAGGTTCACCACCACGCGCAGAATACTGAAACCCTGGGCACGTTGCTTTTCGGGCAAGATATCTGCCATCATGGCATTCACTGCTGGTCCGCCAATGTTACCCACCAGACCGGTGATGATGGTGAAGATCATGAAAGTTTGATAGGTTGGGATAAATCCCATCAAGAGGCTGCTGGTCCCGCTCAGTAGAATACCAGCCAGCAACATATTTTTTCGCCCAAATTTATCTGTCAGGGCACCGCTGAGCATATTACCGAAGAACATGGCAGAGGTATGCAGGGTAAAGATAAACCCCACCTCGGTCATACCCACTCCGAATTTTTCAGTGATATATAGGGAGAAGAAAGGATAGAGCAATGAACCGCCCAGACGGTCGATAAACATAGCTCCGATCAGGGTCCAGAATGTGGTCGTGAATTCGTGATAGGTTTGTTTGATGCTTTTGAACAATGACTACTCCGTTGCAACAGCCTCCAAGCGTTTTTGTGCGTTGGGATTCAGAATGATATACCCAAACATGGTAATCGTGCAAATACAACCCGCCATGACCCAGACCAGGTTAGGATTGAGATTATCCATGATCAACCCAGCAAAGAACGTGCTGAAAATATTGGGGATACCCCAGCTCAACCCGGCGAAGGCATTGTAACGCCCGCGTTTATCTTCGGGTGCCAGATTCGCCACCAACCCACTGGAGGTAGGAATATGCACCATTTCACCAAAGGTGATGATCGCCATCGCCAGCATGAACTGCCAGTATTTTTGCACAAAGCCAAACATTGTAAAACCGACCCCATAGAGAACGGTGGTCAATGCCATCATCTGCATGGGTGGTTTTTTTCTGGTAAGGCGCGTAATGCTGAACTGGAACAGCACCACCAGAGCAGCATTCATGCTCATCAGCCAACCATAGCCCTTGGCGGGGATGGCATGCTGTGAGTTGAGGTAAACAGATAAGGTACTGTACATCTGGCTGTACACAAACACCAGCAGCATGGAGATGAGCACAAAACCCAGGAAGAGCCGGTCTTTCGCTACCAAACCATAACCCTTTATAGTGGTCATCAGTGAATCTTTTTCGCTCTCCACATTTCCGCTCGGCATGGTTTCCGGTATCTTTGCCATCACAATGATGGCGGTAATGATACTGGCAACCGCATCCAAGATGAAGACCAACATGTAGGACCTGCTGGCAACCAACCCTCCGAGCGCCGGTCCGATGATCCATGCCAGGTTACCTACCACCCGGATAATGCCAAAACCCTCAGCGCGTTTTTCCGGTGGAAGCATATCGGTGGTCATGGCACCGCGTGCCGGGCCTGCGATATCCGATAACATACCCACCACGGTGGAAACCAGAGCAAAGGCCCACAGATCATTGACGATACCCATCAAAATGGCAGTGGTGGCCGATAAGATCAGCCCTGCCACCAGCATGGTCTTGCGCCCGATCTTGTCGGTCAGCGCTCCTCCCAGCATATTCCCGATCACTCCCGAGATCGACCAAACACCAAATAACAGCCCAATGGTGGTCATATTGACGCCGAATTTTTGCGCAATATACAACGAATAGAAAGGTTGGATCATGGTGCCACCGACCCGGTCAATAAAAGTGGCACCCGCCAAGATTTGGAAATGTTTCGGATATTCGTTAAAGGTTGATATAACTTTCTTCAGCACAGGACCCTCCCAGATTTTAACAGACTTAAAAGTATACTCCCCAAATAATGTGCCAGTAAATTAGCTTACGATATAATCTTTAAATATGACAAAAAAGACTGGCATCACGCTTGCTACTGTTCTTCCGGCAGCGCTCATCCTCGATCTGGCTGGCAGCGGAGGACTGGCGTTCGTATTTCTCAACACCCAGCCATTTTTGGGCCCACGTTGGCTATTGTTCTTTTTCACTTCGCTGCTTGCCTGTGGGATAAGCCTCCCATTCTTCACCATTCTACAGAAGCGTTTTTCAAAAAAAACTTTTTTGGAAGGAGTGCTGGTGCGAGAAGTGCTGCTGTTTGCCATTTATATCGATGTGCTGCTGTGGTTACAGTTTGGTAGAGCATTGAACGATCTGATAATGATCCTGTTGGGAATGGGATTCGTCTTGCTGGAGATCTTCCTGCGCATCAATGAAAAAGCAGCGTTCAATCCGGATGAAGACAACCATGATTAACCGTCCCCACCTCCCTTCGATCGATCAACTCCTTCAAAACGAACAGGTGCAGCCCATGCTGGAAAAATTCGGGCACGATCTGGTCGTGAGTGCGCTACGCCAGGTGGTCAAAGGATTGCGCCAGAGCCAGCGCATCGCATCCGACCAAGTGATCATCGAAGGAACCGACGTATTACTCAACCAGTGGAGCGCCCCCACCCTGCTACCGGTCATCAACGCCAGCGGCATCTTGCTACATACTAATCTGGGACGCGCGCCCCTTTCTGAAAAAGCGTTCAGTGCCATGCAGGATATGGCTGTTTCCTATAACAATCTGGAATTCGATTTGGATAGCGGCAGGCGCGGTAGCCGAGCACTGCATGCCGAGCAGATCATCACCCGTCTTACCGGCGCAGAAAGTGCATATGTGGTCAATAACAATGCCGCCGCGGTGCTACTGGTGCTTTCAGCCCTGGCAAATCGTAAACGCGTGCTGGTCTCACGCTCACAAATGGTGGAGATCGGAGGCGGTTTCCGCGTGCCGGATGTGATGCGCCAATCAGGGGCGAAGCTGGTGGAGATCGGCACCACCAACCGCCTGCATCTTTATGATTACGAGAACGCGCTGCAGGAAGCGGCTGGCATGGTTTTGTGCGCCCATCACTCCAATTTCAAGATCGTGGGGTTCACCAAGGAACCAGCGCTCCGCGACATCTGCACGGTTGCCCATGCCAAAGACATTCCAGTCTTCCATGACCTAGGATCCGGCGCTCTGCTGGATACGGCAACTTTTGGGCTGGCTCACGAACCGACCGTGCAGGAATCCTTGCAGGCGGGGGTAGATGTGCTCAGTTTTTCGGGGGATAAACTAATGGGAGGACCGCAAGCCGGTATCATTGTTGGGCGCAAAGCATTACTGGACAAGATCAAAAAACATCCCCTGGCACGCGCTCTGCGCCCGGATAAACTATGCTTGGCGGGTGTCACCGCCACGCTCTTGAGCTACCTCACTGGAAAAGCCACCCACGAGATCCCGATATGGCAAATGATATCCCTCCCGCTGGACGAAATCCACCAGACAGCATTGAAATGGAAGCAAACACTTGGCCAGGGAGAGATCATCCCCGGCAAATCCATGGTGGGTGGCGGCAGCCTGCCAGAGGAAAGCATGCCTACTACTCTATTTGCCCTGCATGTATCAAAACCGGACCGCTTTATGCAAAGCCTGCGGCAGCAACGCATTCCCATCATCGCCCGCATTGAAGCAGACCAGGTACTGTTTGATCCCCGTACGGTATTGCCGCACCAGGAATCTTATCTGTTAGAAACACTGCAGAAACTATTGCAGTCAAATGCATAAGAGGAGAGCATAATGAAAAAAGAGATCGAAGTCTTCATGGAAGAACAAAATCTGGACGCTATCTGGATCAGCGGTGCGTCGCAGAACAATCCCGCCATGGTCTATTTCACCGGCATCCACCACATCAGTGCGGCAGACCTATTCATCCGCCGTGGTCAGGAACCCATCCTTTTCTATCATAATATGGAGCGGGAAGAAGCAGCCAAAACCGGATTGCAAACTGCCAGCATTGATGAAAGATACGCATTTAGAAAATATATGCAATCCGCTCAAGGAGACATGCTTAAAGCATCTGCCCTGTTATACCAAGAGATGCTCACCGACCTTGATATTCACGAAAAAACCATTGCCATTGCAGGGCGCAGAGAAGTCAGTGTTGTTTATGCGATTCTCAATGCGTTGCAGGAATTATTGCCCAAGGTCCGATTCGTGGGGCAGTTTTCCGGCAGTGTGATCAACCGGGCACGCCTGACCAAGACCCCTGACGAGGTGGAACATATCCGTAGAATGGGGCAAATCACCACCAGCGTGGTTGGCAGAGTGGCAGAAATGCTAAGCAACAGTCCGGTCAGACACAATATCTTGATGGCAGCCGATGAGAAGCCACTCACTATTGGGACGGTAAAAAGCCATATCCGTAAATGGCTGGCAGAAGCAGGTGCTGATAGCCCGGAAGAGACCATTTTTGCCATTGGCAGAGATGCCGGTGTGCCGCACAGTGCCGGTACCGAAACGGATGTGTTGGAGCTGGGAAAAACCATCGTTTTTGATATCTTTCCTTGCGAAGCAGGAGGAGGGTATTTTTACGACTTCACACGCACCTGGTGCCTGGGATATGCACCCGACGAAGTACAGCGTATTTATCAAGAAGTCTTTGCCGTCCACCAGGAGGTCATTGATTCTGTGAAACTGAACACGCCTTTCTATGCATCCCAGGCACTCACCTGTCGCATGTTCCGGGAAATGGGGCATGCCACCATCGAAGATGACCAGAACCTGCTGGAAGGTTATGTGCACAGTGTGGGGCACGGTTTGGGATTAGACGTGCATGAGAGCCCTTTCAGCGGGATCGGCAGTGCTGCTATGGATATCTTACGGGCAGGTGTGGTTTTCACCGTCGAACCCGGTCTCTATTATCCGTCCAAGGGCTTTGGCGTGCGCATTGAAGATACGGTATATTTAAATGAACAGGGCAAGACCGAAATATTAGCCGAGTATCCCTATGAACTGGTATTGCCTATGAAAGCTGGATAATCAATGGAAGAAGTTCAAAATCAGGAAGAACAGCTGGTCCGCATTCTGGGGATCGAAACCTCCTGTGATGAGACCGCCGCAGCGGTGATCGAGAACGGCAGACTGGTTCTCAGCAACGTGGTGGCATCCCAGGCTGATCTGCACGCCCACTTTGGCGGGGTCTTCCCCGAAGTTGCCTCGCGCGAACACATCAAAATCATCTCAGCCGTGGTGGATCAGGCACTCAAGGATGCTCATGTCGGACTGGATGAACTGGACGCCATCGCCGTCACGCGTGGTCCGGGTCTGGCTGGTTCGCTGGTGGTGGGCATGAACATGGCGAAGGGACTGGCACTCGCCAGCGGTATCCCGCTGATCGGCATCAACCATCTGGAGGGGCATCTCTACTCCGCCTGGGTTCCGCAGGAAAACACTGATTATCAGGAACCGCACTTCCCCGTCATCGCTCTGATCGTTTCAGGCGGGCATTCTTCCTTGATCCTGATGCACGCCCACCTTGCCTATACGCAACTTGGGCGCACGTTGGACGATGCAGCGGGCGAAGCCTTTGATAAGGTCGCGCGCCTGCTCGAACTACCGTACCCCGGTGGTCCATCCATCCAGAAAGCCGCTGAGAACGGCAATGTGCACGCATTCCAATTTCCACGCGCCTGGCTGGAAGGCACCTGGAATTTCTCTTTCAGCGGTCTGAAAACCGCCGTACTACGCTCTCTGCAGGAGCAACATGCCGATGGGCGCTCCATCAGGGTGGAGAATTTCGCCGCCAGTTTTCAGGATGCGGTGGTGGATGTGCTATTCAAGAAGACCACCGATGCCGCGCGGCAGTTCCAGGCGCAGGATATCGTGGTAGCGGGTGGCGTTTCCGCCAACCGCGCCTTACGGAATGCATTTCTGGGGCAGACCGAATTCCATGTTCATATTCCACCTCTGAAGTTGTGCACTGATAATGCGGTGATGATCGCCGAAGCCGGATATTACCGCTTCTTGCATGGTTTCCGCGATGAACTGGATATAGATGTGCTACCTAACTGGGCACTCATTAATGCTTGATGAATTTGAATAAGAATATTGAGAATATAGAAGAAGACGGGGGACATCCCGCAATCGAGGAACAGCAGCTCGCTTGCGGATTTTTCTACGGTGCCCTGTGCCCGCGCTGCAAGCAGGGTATTCTTGATTACAACGGGTTACTGAATCTGCAATGCCCAGTGTGCGGGCTGGATAACGGCTATGGGTTTACCTGATAAGAACTGATTGACCCCGGCGGGGTTTCGGTTTTGTAAGTATAAAGATAACTCATTAATAAAAAACGTTATGAAAATCTTTTAGGTTTATTCAGGTAGAGGAACTGCAGCCGGCTCTGGAATTGACATTGTCATGGTGAGATGTTTCGCTAACGCTCAACATGACGTATTTAACTTGAAATAATTTCTCCATTGTAGGCTGGTTTGATTTGAGAATAGTGAGATCCCGTAGCAGGGATGACGGGGTAAAAGGGGAGATGATAGATAGAAAAGGAGCTGACCAAAAAACAGCAGAGGTCAGCTCCTTTCTTATTCAATAATCAAATCCTACTTGGATTTCTTGGGCGAGTATTTCAATGCCACATGTGCGGCTGCCAGTCTGGCAACGGGCACGCGGAAAGGCGAGCAACTAACATAGTTCTGTCCAATGGTATGGCAAAACTCAATGGAAGCCGGATCGCCACCATGTTCACCACAGATACCTACTTCCAGGTTGACACGGGTTTCACGCCCTGCTTTCACTGCACTGCGCATCAAAGCGCCTACCCCATCCTGATCAATGGTCTGGAAGGGATTCTTGGGCAGAATCCCTTTTTCAATGTAAGTGACAAGGAAGTTGCGTTCTGCATCATCACGGCTGTATCCGAACGTCATCTGGGTCAGGTCATTGGTACCGAAGGAGAAAAATTCAGCCACTTCTGCAATTTCCTTGGCGGTAACAGCAGCACGCGGAATTTCGATCATGGTACCGAATTTATAAGTGAAATCAACGCTTTTTTCCTTCATGACGGTTTTGGCAATCTCAACCAAACGTGGTTGGATAACCTTGAGTTCGTTCACATGTCCTGTCAGAGGAATCATGACTTCGGGGTGCACCACCACCCCTTTGAGGGTCATATTAGCAGCTGCTTCGAAAATAGCACGTACCTGCATTTCAACGATCTCAGGCATGACAATACTGAGCCTGACACCACGCAGCCCCATCATGGGGTTGGATTCATGCATACCACGAACACTAGCCAGTAAAGTTTCTTTTTCTTCCAGCCCCTTGGTTTCCCCCGTGACACGCATGGTAATCACCTCTTCCAGCAGGGTTTCTTCGGAAGGCAGGAATTCATGCAACGGCGGGTCAATCAGGCGAATGATGACGGGATAACCATCCATCGCTTCAAACAGCCCTTCGAAATCTGAGCGCTGGTAAGGTAGTAATTCATCCAGAGCTTTGGTTCGTTCTTCGGATGTCTTGGCAAGGATCATGCGCTGCACAATGGGAAGACGGACCTGTTCAAAGAACATGTGCTCAGTGCGGCACAAGCCAATCCCCTTGGCACCGTATGAACGTGCACGACGAGCATCCTGGGGATAATCGGCGTTAGCCCACACCTGCAGCCCACGGGTTGGCCAGCCCTGCGGAGCGGTGCGAATGGCATCTTGTGCGCAAATTTCATCTGCCCATGAAAGCAATGTCATCAAATCAGTTTGCTCTTCCAGAGATGGAGCGGTTGTTTCAAGCTTGCCCACAAAAGCATCACCTGAACCACCATCAATGGAGATCCATTCGCCTTCTTTGACAAGCTTACCGTCGGCTTCCATCTCGCGCTTGTCCAAATCAATTTTGACAGAAGAAGCTCCCACCACACAAGGTACACCAAACTGGCGAGCGACCACCGCTGCGTGCGAGGTAGCGCCACCTTCACTGGTGAGGATACCCTTGGCAGCCAGCATACCATGTACATCATCGGGTTTGGTGAAGGGGCGGACCATGATAACATCCTGTCCTTTTTCCTTCGCCATTTTTTCAGCAGTGTCGGCATCAAAATAGATCTGCCCGACTGCCGCACCCGGGGAGGCATCCACGCCTTTGGCAAAGAATCTACCATCAGCATGCGCCTGTTTCATAGTATCACCCAAGAACTGGGGATGAAGCAGGGTATCGACTTGTCCGGGAGTTACACGCAGAACTGCTTCCTCTTTAGAGATCAATTCCTCATTCACCATATCGACAGCGATCTTCACTGCTGCACTGGCGGTGCGTTTTCCATCACGAGTCTGCAACATCCACAGCTTGCCATTTTCAACGGTGAACTCGACATCCTGCATATTGCGATAATGTTTTTCCAAATTGGCAACAATTTCAAGGAATTGTTTATTCGCCTCCGGAAGTTTTTCACCCATATTTTGGATCTTTTCAGTATTGCGAATTCCGGCTACCACATCTTCACCCTGTGCATTCAGCAGGTACTCGCCATACAATACTTTTTCACCAGTAGAAGGATTGCGAGTGAAAGCCACACCCGTACCGGAATTCCACCCCATATTCCCAAATACCATGGTCACAACATTGACAGCAGTACCCAGATCATCTGGGATATCAGTAGCTTTGCGGTAATCAATAGCACGTTTGCTGTTCCATGATTTGAACACAGCTTCGGTTGCTAATTTGATCTGTTCCAGCGGATCTTGAGGAAAATCGAAACCCTTGGCATCTTTGGTAACTTTTTTAAATTTTTCAACCAACTCCTTTAATCCTGCTGCATCCAGGTCAGTGTCAGAATTGGCTTTCTTTTCTTTTTTAAGATCTATGAGAACATCTTCAAAGGCATCATCTGAGATCCCTAAAACTACTGAACCGAACATGGAGATCAAGCGTCGATAAGCATCATAGACAAAACGCTCATTCTCGGTCAACGCAACCATGCCCTTGGCAGTTTCATCATTCAGCCCGATGTTCAAGACGGTATCCATCATACCCGGCATGGACATCTTGGCGCCAGAACGGCAAGAAACCAACAAAGGATTGATTGGATTTCCAAATTCCTTGCCGGATGCTTTCTCAACGACCTTAAGCGCATCGACCATTTGCTCCCACATATCTTCGGGAAATTTACCCCCATTGGCAAGATAGGCATTGCACCCTTCAGTTGTTACTGTAAAAAACGGTGGAACAGGGACTCCAATACGGGTCATTTCTGCCATATTGGCACCTTTTCCACCCAGCAAAGCACGTACGCCATCCCAATCACCAGCGTATTTTTCGGCTTCGGCTACTTCATTGAAAAGGTACACCCACTTTTTATCTGACATTGTTACCTCCAGAGATAATAATTACTATATTTTGAATAAAACGCATTAAGCTTCAATTTTACCATAGGCGTGATTTTCAATTTTGTGAATACACAAGATAACCATTTATTAATGATTCTCTTATAGAAATTGAATTCGATGAGAAACAACCAAAACATTTAAATCCAACTCCAATGGACATACTTTGTTATAATTCAGACATGTCCACAACCATCACACATGCCAATATATTCACCCCGGACGAGATATTGACCGATCATAGTATTGAGGTCGAAAATGGGGTCATCACGGAAGTTCATCCCACCGGTAATTCGGAAATAGAATCAAAAAAGGATGTCATCAACGCACGAGGAATGCTGGTAACACCCGGTTTAATTGATATTCACATCCATGGTGAGATGGGGGCTGACAGCATGGATGCTACTTTAGATGCTTATAACACCATCAGTACATATTTGTGTGAACATGGTGTCACCTCATTCCTGGCAACCACTGTCACTTCTGATGAAACGAACATCTCATCTGCGTTAAAGATGATAAGACAGACAATGGATAAAGTGACGGGAGCTCAGATGTTGGGAGCGCATGTAGAAGGTCCTTACATTAACATTGCTTACAAAGGCGCTCAGAATCCAGCTTATTTCCGCTCGCCACAAAAAGCAGAATACAAGGCATGGGCTGAAACCGGGGTAGTCAAGCTGATCACTATTGCGCCCGAATTGGATGGCATGGATGAATTCATTCGTTTTTGTGTAGATCACAATATTGAACTAGCCATCGGGCACAGCCAAGCGACTTACGAGCAGGTCTTGCATGCCGCCGATCTTGGAGCCAAGCAAGCCACCCACCTTTTCAATGGTATGCTAGGATTACATCACCGCGAACCCGGCACCGTTGGAGGAGTGCTAGCAGACAAACGGATCTATGCGCAGATCATCGTAGATGGCGTGCATCTTCACCCAGCCATCGTAAAATTGGTCACACAGGTCAAGGGCATTGACCATACTATTTTGATCTCAGATGCCATGCGGGCAACCGGACTTGACAATGGGAAATATGATCTCGGTGGACAGGAAGTGAGCGTAATGGATGGGGTTGCCAGGATTGCAAATGGAGCACTAGCAGGCAGCACACTAACGCTGGACAAAGCCATTCAAAATACCATGTCATTCACCGGACTTGATTTTCAGCAAATCTTACCGATGGCGACGCGGGTCCCTGCCCAAGCGCTGCATTGGGATGATCACAAAGGTGCAATCAAAGCTGGTTTTGACGCTGATATCACTTTTTTCACCCCAGCGCATGAAGTTGTAGCCAGCATGGTCGCCGGAAAAATGGTTTTCAATAAACATTTCTAATTTTTCCGCTTTCCGGAAATAAATAATAGAAGCTATGATTGATTGTGATTCATTTTAAACATTTCCTCATAATTCCATTTATAATCTCTTCCAATTTACCCGTAAGGAAAAACCATGCAATTAAACCTATTTACCTGGCTGCTATCGTTGTCTCCACTAGTTTTATTCCTGTTCTTAATGACCGGAAAGAAATGGAGCGGTAGCAAAGCCGGCTTTTTTAGTTGGATATATACATTGCTTATTGCAATCATCTTTTTTGGCGCCAATCTGCCATTGATCGGGTACGCTCATTTCAAAGTTGTCTTTCTGGCAGGCGATGTACTTTTGATCATCTGGATGGCATTATTATTCTTCCATATTTCTAATTACGCAGGCGCCATCACAGTGATCGGAGATGCGCTTGCCAATCTGACCGGCAACACCATCATCCAAACCCTGTTACTCTCCTGGTTATTCTCCTCTTTTTTGCAGGGACTGGGCGGATTTGGGGTACCAGTGGCAGTGACCGCCCCTTTATTAATTGGGTTGGGCATCAATCCCATTGATGCAGTGGTAATGGCAAGCATCGGTCATGGTTGGGCTGTTACTTTTGGTTCAATGGGATCTTCTTTCCAGACCATGATGGCATTAAGTGGTTTTTCCGGTTATGTTCTCGCCCCTGATACGACAGTTCTGTTGGGTGGGGCAGCCATTATCAGCGGTTTATTGATCGCATATATCCAAGGCGGATACAAAGCCGTACTAAAGAATCTTCCATTTATTTTCATTATGGGTGCCATTTTAGGAACGGTGCAGTATTTGCTCGCCACGCAGGGTTTATGGTCAGTTGCAGCAACCGGAGCAGCCATGGTGGCACTCATTGCAGCATTTCTATTGATCAAATTCCGAATCATAGGAAATAGAAAAGACAATCCGTCCAGCAATCTTGATAAAGAGAAAATTACCGATCCATCCAAGCCATCGCTGCTACTTTCTGCCAGCGTTTATCTTATCCTGGTCTTATTATCCTTTGCGATCAAGTTGATCACTCCTTTAGGTGATTTCTTAGAGCAGGTCAAACTCACCTATCCATTTCCCGAGATCATCTCCAATTTGGGCTGGACCACCGTTGCAGAAGCCGGACGTGTCATTACCATATTCACCCACCCCAGCATGATCCTTTTGTTAGCTTCGATCGTTGCTTACATACTCTTCTCACAGAAGCATTTTTTAAGCAAGGATAATAGTACAAAGATCATTTCCAGTGTCATCAAAAGCGGGACAAAAACCAGCACTGCTATTCTTTTCACCGTCAGCATTGCCGTGATCATGAGCCACACCGGAATGATCCACATTTTGGCAGAGGGGCTCAGTCACCTGGTAAGTGCTAATTTGTATCCTGCGCTCACTCCTTTCATCGGTGCATTGGGAGCATTCATCTCCGGCAGCAATAACAATTCGAACATTCTTTTCACCAATTTGCACATGCAAACCGCACAATTGATGGGATTGGACGTAACCCTGATCCTGGCTGCCCAATCAGCCGGTGGGGCAGTGGGCAGTATCTTTGCACCCGCCAAGGTCATTGTAGGATGTTCGACAGTGGGTCTGGCAGGAAAAGAAGGACAAGTAATCGGAAAAGTAATAAAATATGGAATGATTCTGGTTGCAGCAAGCGCTGTTCTAACTATGATGATGATCTAATTTATCTGTTGGTGAAAAATGAAAAAATCTACCCTTATACTGCTTCCCATCCTTGTCATGGTGGCGTGCAGTCCAAAACCAGTTGAGATTCCTGAAAACTTTCAGGAGATAAGCGTGCCGATGGCACAAAATATATTCATCAGTTTGGAAAATGGCGATTATCAGACTTTCCGAAAAGACTTTGATGAAAAGATGGCTGCTTCGATAGATGAAAGCACTTTTACCAGTATGCAATCCATGACGGTAGAACGCATGGGCACCTTCCAAAATATCACATACCAGCAGACCACTTATGAAGAGGGCTACCTTATCACTTATTACGAGGTAGATTTCAGTGACGGCAACTTCACCTTACGTCTGGTTCATGAACCCCAGTCGCCCTATATGATTGCAGGTTTCTGGTTCCCCGATTTTCCCACTGAATAAAAAATAGAGGAGAACCCTCCGTTTTTATATCAAGCCGGTTAAATCGGGCTTATTCACCCATTTTTGTTCTTTTATAATTGCCCTTGCAACGTCGAGTTTATTCCATATGTTCCAGAGCAAAATACCTTTAATGATATTTTCCTGGCTGTAATAAAGGACCCCTTTTTTATACGGCTCATACCAGATCGTATGGGTGTCTAAATGCGCATCGATCAAACCGACTGCCTCATAACCGATATCAAAGAGATCTGAATAAAACATGGGAAGATAATCGTACTCAAGATTAGCCCCTGCCATATTCTCTCCGGCAATTTGACCCATATGTTCAGCATTATCAATATGTTCAAGGCGAATGGTTTTATCCAAAGCCGGTGAATGAAAAGCAGCAACATCCCCTGCAGCGAATATATCTGGCTGGGAAGTTTCGAGGTAGGAATTCACATGAATTCCATTCGAGATTGTAATACCAGCTTTTTCCGCTAACTGCGATTGAGGGCTGACACCTACACCGGCAATGACTCCATCTACCACAATATCCTGCCCGGAAGCCGGGATAATTCGATGGGATCCATCATCTTGTTTTTCAATCTCTTTTACCGGTTGATTTGTGTACAGCTGTACACCTTTAGCCTGGTAATATCCATTCAGGTATTGAACGATATCAGGTGGAAAGACCGTCCAACCTATCCCCGCTCCAGCCTCGATCTGTACCACCTGTTTCTTGTTCATTGCCAGGGCTGCCGTAATTTCCGATCCGATAAAACCTGCCCCGATCACGGCAAAGCGATCATGGGTTTCTGTCATTTCACGTAGTTTCAGATAATCAGAATATTGCCGATAGTACATAATGTCCGGATCAGAAAATGGGAGCCGGCGTGGCGCAACACCGGTTGCAATGAGTAGTTTTTTATATTGAAAATCCTGTCCATCCGCTATCTTCACCAGTTTTCCCTGAGGATTCAGATCGACCACCCTATGATCAACCAGAACCGTGACATTTTCATCTTCCAGTTTCAACCATATCTTATCCAGGGGAGTATCTTTCCACAAGCCTTTAGACAGAGGCGGACGTTTATATAGTGCAAATTTCTCATCACTCAGAACTGCAATCGAGCTCTGTTTGTCGTGTTGGCGAATTCCTTGTATGGCTGCATAAGCTGTGCTGCCACCGCCAATGATAAGATATGTAAATTTATTCATGATCCTTCTCTCTTTGTTGGCTACCATTGTAGAGCCAGTATGCCCATTTTTTTATAAATGAATTGTTAGACTGCTTTCAACCAATGAGAAAGAGCATTTCATAAGATCATCAGACAGATCTTCACCCAAGAAATTAGACAGCTATACAAAGTATTTCATCCTGGCATGCGGTAAAATCACATCATGAATGCTAGAAAGAGGTACAAATGGACGATTCAAACAGTGCCCCAAAAGAACATAAAAGCATTTGGTCGATCTTGTTAGTCTTCATTCTGCCACTACTCATCGGATTAATCGTCGCAGCTTTCATTCCCAAACCGGTCATCGGAATCATTTCTATCAGGGATGAAATTGATACCAAGATGTCATTGAGAGTGATCAAAGAAATTGATTATGCTCGTACCCATCCGGAGATCAAAGCGGTTGTCCTTATCCTGGATAGTCCCGGTGGAACCATCAATGATACAGAATCGATCTACCTGGAATTGATGAAATTACGAGAGACCAAACCTGTTGTAACCATGGTAGAAGGGCTTTCAGCCAGTGGATCATTCTATCTCTCAATGGGGAGCGATTACATCGTCTCGAACCCATCGGCACGAGTAGGAAACGTGGGGGTAATTGGCACACTGCCATCTCTCCCGCTAGTATTGGAAGAGACCATTTCCAGCGGTCCTTATAAGCTCTTCGGCAATCCGCGCGAAGAATATACCCGCTTCATCGAATTAATCAAGGAGAACTTTTACCAGGTGGTAGCCTTAGGAAGAGGAGAACGTTTAAAACTCAGTGAGGCACAAGTGCTGCGGGGAGAACTCTATCCTGCCAGTGAAGCGGTCAAACATGGGTTGATCGATGAAGTGGCAGCGCGCAGCCATGCCATCGAAAAAGCTGCTCAGCTTGCCCACATCGCTCATTATGAGCTGGTCGATATCACTGACGCATTAGCTGAGGAAAAGGTGAGAGAAGCCTCTACTTTCTTTCTATTGGATGAAAATGGTGTATCCACCGGTTACCCCAGAGAAGCTGGGATTTATCTTCTATATATTCCCAACTTCGGGAGCGAAATCCCATGAAAAGGAAAACTATTTTCATCATTATAGGAATATTCCTGTTACCGATAGTATTGCGCACGGTATGGTATTACCGCGGTATTTACCGCCCCAGCAAGGACCTGCAAGTACCTGATTTTGTCGGGCTTTCCATACTTGAACCAGAGCTATCAACACCATTTGTATCCGAGCAAATACAAACCAACGGACATACCACTGTAGTTTTTGATCAGGCACATAGCAACCAATACCTGATATCAGAGATCGAAGCAATGGTGAACGACCTGTTATGGCAAGATACTGAAGTTGTGACGTTAACTGAAGATAAAGATTTGAGCGAGGCTCTAAAAAGCGCCAGTGCATTTGTTTCCATTGCTCCCACAAAAAATTTCAGTGACCAGGAAGTACAAACAGTGCAGTCGTTTGTGGAACGAGGTGGCAGATTATTGGTGATTGCCGATCCCACACGTAGTACATCCGAATACATCAGTTCGCGTGCAGAAAGCGTGCAGGTTGCCAATAAATTACTGGAGCCATATCATCTTGCCTTCCGTAACGATTATGCCTACAATATTGATCACCACGAGGGTAACTTCCGGAATGTCTTTCTTTCTCCAAAGGTCTCTGATGATCTGACAAAGAAAATTGATGAAGTGGTATTCTATGCAGCCCGCACTATTTCTTCTTATGAAACCAGTTTGATTGGTGGGGATGAAAACACACTTTCTTCTTTAACAGATACGGGAGGTAATCTCAGCCTGGCAGCCCTGGCGGGTGATAACGTACTGGCAATTGGAGATTTCACATTTCTCACTTCACCTTATTTTCAAGTAGCAGATAATTTCCAATTTATCACCAACATCAACCGGTTTTTGATCAGCGGAGAACGCCAACGCACCTTTGCAGATTTCCCATATTTCTTTTCCTCGCCGGTTGGGGTATATCTTACAAACGGTATCTCATTGGATAATGATCTGCTGCAAAGTCTAGACAGTCTGAAAGCAGTTTACACCGTAAAGGACCTGCCTTTGGACATCGTTGAAAATGACAATGGTGACCAGAATTTGATCGTTCTAGGATTGATCCCCCCGAACACGGAGCTTGAGCCGTATCTGGTGGGTTTGAATATCCAATTTGGAATTCAAGTTCTCCCAACAGCTACCCTTCAGATAACACCTGCTCCAACTGATGAGGGTATTGAAGAAGTGGCGGCTGAAACCACTCCAACTGCCAGCCCTGCTCTTGTTCGTTCCAACGAGATCTATATCGCAGGTCTGGGTCAGATTCCACACGGAGAATACAGCTTTTTCTTGTTAAAAGAAGAAGAGAACAGGACCATCCTCATCATCCTAGCTGATAATCAGAATGAGGTGATCGATATGCTGGATATGTTAGCATCGGGGGATATCAGCAACTGCTACACCGAAGGCAATATTGCTTTATGCAAACAGAACAATCAAGGATGGAAACCAACTTCAATACCCGTTGTCACCTCACAAGAAGTCGATGACACTACCCCTACCGCAACCAGCGAGTCTCAATGAGAAAAAAGGCTGTCAAGAAAATTTGACAGCCTTTTTGACTACCACTCATTTCATCTTCACCAATTCGTAATCCTGTGAACCCAAACCGATTTCTTCGGCATGATCCAAGGTATCACGCCAGGACACATCAGGATGAATATGCTCAAATTTATCCTGCCCTACGACATAGGGTTCTTTGTCAAAGAGCATACTACCCGGGATGGAAGGTGCCTGGTTGACCAGATCCACACAAACGCGATCCAAAGCCACCGGATCAAAGGAGGCCGCCATGCCCACATTGGGAGCGATCGCCAGATCATTAATACTCCAGCAATCACATTCAGGGCTGATGTCCATCACCATATTGATGTGGAAATTGGGTTTTCCCTTTAAAACGGCGAAAGCATATTCTGCCATTTTTTTGCCCACTGTAGCTGATTCTTGATCGTAGTTTGCCACGGCAGCACCATAATGGCAGGTCGCCACACATTGACCGCAACCAATACACTTGGCGTAATCTATACAAGCTTTGTGGTTATCATTGTATGAAATCGCTTTCTGTGGACAATGCTGAATACACTTTCCACAGGCAACACATTTTTCTTCCAGTATTTTAGGTTTGGAAGCTGCATGCATCTCCATCTTACCCTGTCGAGACCCACTACCCATACCCACGTTCTTCAAGGCACCTCCGAAACCGGTGCCCTGATGTCCTTTGAAATGACTGACACTGACGATGATATCAGCAGCAGCGATTACGCTGCCGATTTTTGCATTTTTCACATAATCCATGTTGATAGGTATTTCAGTGCAATCCAACCCGGTCAAACCATCGGCAATCATGACATTGCAGCCCACTGCGATGCGGTTGAAACCGTTTAACATAGCTGTCTCCAAATGATCAACCGCATTGGCGCGCATGCCATAATATAGGGTATTGCAATCAACCAGGATCGGTTTTCCCCCCAGATCTTGGATCTTCTTTACCACTCGCGCAATATACCCAGGACGAATATAAGCCATATTACCCCGTTCGCCAAAGGTAATCTTGATTGCCACCAGTTTATCCTTGAAATCAACATTATCCATTCCAGCACGTTTCATGAGCGCATCCAGTTTTTCCAGTAATCCATAATCAGGCAGAACCCGCATATCCGTAAAAAACACTTTCGAAGCCATTTTTCAGACACTCCTAATAAATTAATATGGTAATTCTACTAACGATTCGGATAATTCACACGGAAATTCCATCATCAGCATATGCGAAGCCCCACTTATGGCAGTGAACTTTGTATCAGTAAATTCGGTTTCAAGTTTATTCCGTATTTCATCAGAGATAAATTGATCATCTCTTCCCACTATGACGGCAGTCGGGAAATCTGTTTGGTGTAGAACAGCGCTGTTATCACGACGTGTCGCCATCGCTTGCAAACTCCCGATCACCGTAACAGGATCAGTGTCATTGATGATCAGACGCGTGGCGTCTTGGATAATGGGAATATGGCTTAATTTTTGCGGGAAATCTACGAACGTTTTCGGCACTCCAATTTGCTGTACTGATTCAATAGTTTTCATACGCTGTGCTTTTTTAGAGGGTGAATCAGGGTAGGGATGAGAAGCCACCAGTGCCAGTCCCAGTAAACGTTGGGGGAAAAGGCGGGCAAATTCGAGGGCTATATAACCACCCATAGATTGACCAACCAACAATATTTGAGGAAGTTGCAATTTATCCAACAATAATAAAAGATCCTCTGCCATCGCGGTTATGGTGAAAGGCAAGGGGCAGGTTGGAGAATTCCCATACCCGCGCAGATCGGGCAAGATCACCTCATATTTTGATTGTAAAAATGGCAATACCGGATGCCAGATGGTATGATCCAACGGGAAACCATGCACCAATAGCATGGGCATTCCAGACCCGTGTTTCTCATAGAACAAATCGATACTCACATCTTACTCCTTGAGATCACTGATCTTTTTCCGCAGCCACTGCTCGGCAGCTTGCTTTGAGCGAACTCTACCAGCTGCCTGAGCTTCTTTTAGTGATATCAACAATGCCCCTAGCTGTTTACCCGGCTTGATCCCAAAATGTTGTTGCAATTCATCCCCATTAAAGTAGAGTTTTGGATCAACAAGTTCCTGATGACAATCATACCAGCCCTGCAACGCCAATCGGCAGCGTGAAAGCCCTAATTGCCAGCGTTGTTGTGGTATGGCATCTCCATAAGTTGCCAGCAGATCAGCCAAAGAAAAGAGTGCCACAAAGGGGGTGGTGTCTTTTGCAGCTTGATAGAAACGAAACAAAGCAGAGCGTTGATCTTGATCATCTTCTAATACGACATCGTGCAAATCCATATGGTGTGCCACAAAACGTTGCAACCATTGCACCTCGACCCGGCTGAGCGCAAGTGTAACAGCCCTCCTTCTCATTTTCTCCGCTCCCAACACTTGATGATGAGGATATCGATATCTGCCGGATTGTTCTACCGCAGAATCGAGTGGTTTGCCCACATCATGGTAAAGCGCTGCAAAAAGAAAAAGAATCCGCCGACTACGTTCAAAAACCAAATGGGAACCAAAATCAGTTCGTAAGTCGTTCTGGTATTCATCCAATAAACGAAATATATCAACGACCATGGGCATACTATGATCAAATTGCTCTCTGAGTTGCACATGGTTTGCCATTAGCTCGCAATATTGCATTGCCTGTAGGGTATGCTGCCAACCATTATGAATATGAGGAGAACCTTGAGGAAAATTGATCAAGGAGGTCAATTCCGGCAAGAATTGTTGCAACACTCCCATATCATATAGGATGGATAATCCTTGCACCACGTTCTTTCCATCCAGCATTTTAAAAAATTCATCACGTTTCCGTTCCTGGGAGATAGAAGAAAGCCCGGAGATAGAAAGAGGTACCAAATCTGTGACCTGTGGAGATGGCTGTAATCCATAACTCGCCACAAAGCGGGCTACGCGGATGATCCTGACTGGATCATCACGGAAACAGGTTGAAGAGCACGGACGTAAGATCTTTTTTTGTAAGTCATTTATTCCCCCACATGGATCGATCAATTGCCCTTCACGAGAGTTAATTTCTCGCGCGATAGCGTTGATAGTAAAGTCTCTGGCGCGCAGATCTTTTTCCAGATCACCAGCCAGCACCGGCGCGAAATCTATCACATGCCGTTCTGTATTCGCAGTCTCGTAAATAACTCGGGCATATTTGCGGTCATTATCCAGGATATAAAAAAAACCATGAAGGTAGTCAGCCAGTGCTCTGGCTACTACAAATACATTCCCTGAAACAACGAAATCCAAATCATGGGAAGGTTTTCCGAACAGCTCATCTCGCACCGCCCCACCCACCAAATAAATAAGGGAGTCAGGTTGCAAACGCAAAAATTTGAAAATGGAACTCTCAACCGCAGAAAAATGCGGTTTAGTGGTCATGATTTATCCTATGCATCGTATTTTTCCAGATCGACTGTCCCAATGAAAGGTAAATTGCGGAAGAGTTCATCCAGATCCAATCCATAGCCAAAAACGAATTTATTGGGAATACTGAATCCTCGATATCGGACAGGAACTTCCACTTCGCGTCGTTCTTCTTTATCCAGCAAGGTACAGATATGCAAGCTCTTTGGCTTGCGAGTAGAAAGAAGTTGCATGACCGAAGATAGTGTATGCCCACTATCGACAATGTCTTCCACAATCAATACGTCTCGATCACGAATATCCGTCATTAAGTCCATCTTAATACGCACGGCACCCTGAGATTCTCTTCCACCTACTCCATAGGAGGAAACTGCCATGAAGTCGATGGCGTGCGGAACGCTAATATGACGCATTAGGTCCGTCAGGAACATAACACCGCCGCGCAAGATACAGATCAAAAGCAAATTGGTCGAATCTGCATAATCTTCACTGATAGCAGCACCCAACTCTGCAATACGAGTTTGCAAAGGCTCTTCCCCGATCAAGATATCTTTTAGATAGTATTTATAATCAACCATCATCTAACTCCGGGGAACCTCATGATGTTTACGACAACGTGCTTCATACATTTCGGCAGCCCCAACAATGATAACCGGATCATTATAATGCGCCGGTTTTCCATCCACCAAACGTTGAGTACGACTGGCTGGTTCTCCACAGATCATACAGATCGCCTGGACCTTATCGACTTTTTCAGCTTTCGCCATCAAAATTGGCATGCAACCAAACGGTTCACCGCGGAAATCCATGTCCAAGCCAGTAGCAATGACCCGAATTCCTTTTTCGACCAATTTTTCTATCACCGCGATAATACCATCATCCAGAAACTGGGTTTCGTCAATACCCACCACAGTAGTATTCTCATTCAATAATCGAACCAAATCACTGGATGAAGTAACCGGAATTGCCTCAAAATCCAATCCAGCATGGGAAGTTACTTTTTGCTCATCATAGCGATTATCGATCTTTGGCTTGAAAACCTGAACTTTTTGTTTTGCAATCACCGCCCGACGCAACCGCCTGATCATCTCTTCAGTTTTTCCGCTGAACATTGATCCACAAATAACTTCCAACCATCCAGAATTATGATCCATGCCTACCTCTTTCTTATGATAGATTAATCAAGTTATATTGATTTTACAATAGGTTATAAGGTATGTTGATTAAACAAAAAAGAGCAGATGATTTTCCATCTGCTCTATTCTCTTGTATAGAAACTAAACAGTGATCTCTTCAGCTGCTTCAGGGATGCTATATCCAAGCTGGCGTAGTTTTTTCTTGATATCGATCAATGTTTTTCGACCGACATTGGGAATTTCCAAAATGGGAGCTTCGCCTGCTTCCATTTTTGTCAGCAATTCACCAACCGTCTTGATACCAGCCTCAGCCAAAGCATCGGTGGCACGTTTACCAATTTCCAGTTCTGCAATCGGACGGCTAGGCGATACTTTTTCGGCTGCTTTTTGTTCTTTGTCCTCCAAATATTCCTGGCGGGCTTGTAATTTCTTGTAGAAGCGATCAACCTGACCTTCGATATCGATCAAACGCGCCTGTTCCCCTGTAAAGAACGGATGACATTTTGAACAGACTTCGGTACGAATTTCCGGTCTGGTCGAGCCTGTTTTCCAAGTATTCCCGCATGCGCAGGTTACGGTTGCTTCAGGATACCATTTGGGATGGATGTCTTTTTTCATGGTTATTCCTCATTCCATATCTAAAATCCAACGATCATTCGTTGGGAAATACACTAACTTTTTTCTGTCCGCTGGGAAGCTGGTCATAAACAACCACACCATCGATCTTTGAAAAAATGGTGTAATCTTTTCCCAAACCCACATTTTCGCCTGGTTTTACCTTGGTACCACGCTGGCGTACCAGAATGTTTCCAGAGATCACCCGTTCACCTGCAAAATGTTTAATCCCCAAGCGTTTTGATTTGCTATCGCGACCATTTCTTGTTGAGCCGCCACCTTTTTTATGAGCCATTATTCACTTCCTTCCTGGAACTCTTACTTTTTCTCTGTTTTGGCTACAGGCTTCGATGCAGCAGGTTTTGATGCCGCAGTCTTTTTTGCTGCAGTCGAAGTTGTTTTTTGCGCTGCAGAGGTTGTCTTTGCTGACCCGGTTGATTTAGATGCAGCCGGTTTGGGTTTCGTTGTCGCTTTGGCAGTGTTGGTTGTCTTTGCAACAGTTTTGGGTTTGCTGGCTACCTTCTCCGCAACCGGTTCTTTTTCGAGCGCGACAGGTTCGCTAGCAGTTTTTGCTTTACCACTGAAAGCAATCGAATCCACCACCAGACGAGTATACTGTTGGCGATGACCATTCTTTACACGGTAGCGTTTTTTCGGACTGTACTTAAAAACAATGATCTTTTTCGCCTTGAAATGAGAGATAACAGTTGCATCAACAGACGCACCCTTGATCAGGGGGGTACCTACCTGTATATCTTTTTCATTTACCAGAAGAAGTACTTTGTCAAAGGACAGCTTTTTTCCTACATCCACTGGCAGGTGATCTACCTCGATGTAGCTCCCTTCAACAGCTTTAAACTGTTTCCCACCACTTTCAAAAATTGCATATAACATAATTTTAGGCTCCTCAACCTTCACTTCACCAGTTCTTACGCGCTCTGTGCGCCCAACAACGGGGAAGTTGGGGATACATTAATTTGCCCCAGTCCTATTTTCCGGGGCAAGCTGGTGAATTATACAGTTCCTTTAAATTGCTGTCAACCCACCGAATTGCCTCAAATAAAAAGTAACTATGGGAAGAAACGATGACTCAATAAGAATGTTACCATCCGGCAGAGAAAAGATGCCGGGAGGAGCCAATGATGAGTCAACGCAGCAAGCGAGAATTATGGGAAATCATCCAACC
>JAAZNC010000116.1 GCA_012798455.1 Chloroflexota bacterium
AATAATTGTTTCTCTTTAAATATTTTCAAAATTGTTTTTATTTTATCCATCTCCGATAAATATTCCGCAAACTGATTATAAAAAGAACGATACAGAATGCAGATATCGCCATAAAATCGATCAACAGGGGCAGGATGTTTTCTGCACGTATCGCACCATGCAAAATATCCACCCCATAAGTCAAGGGGAGTAGATAGGATAATGGCTGTAAAAAATTTGGTAAGCTCGATATTGGAAAAAATAATCCGCACAAAAAGATCATTGGAAAGCGAATAAAATTTGAAAATGTTTGTGCTTCAAAAACCTCACTTACTGATACGGCGATGAACAGACCAAGGAAAGTTGAAGCAACTGCAATCAGAAGAATGGCGGGAAGAATATAACCCCATCTAAAACCAGAGAGATCAGTAAAAAAAGACGCCATTCCGATTGGAACAAATGCATTGATCATGCCAAATAAAATCGCTCCGCTTGTTTTTGCGAACATCAATAATTCTAGTGGGAGGGGGGATAATAAAAGACGGTCAAACGACGCATTCTTCTTTTCAAAAGTAACAGTTACAGCAAGCATGGATGTAGTGCCAAATAGTATAGATATAGCTACCACCCCCGGTAATAATGATTGAATGCTATCCAGACCTTGTCCGGACCGGATAAAAAACATCCCTGTCCACGCAAAAGGAAATATGATTCCCCAACTGATATTCGGTGGTTTCAAATAATAAGCTTTAATGTCTTTTAAAAAGATATTGAAGAAGGCTGTCCAATTTTTCATAATTTATTTCCTCTTCTGCTTTTTCCGTTTTCCATTTCAGATGCTTCAATGCCAGTTATTTTTACAAAAACATCTTCAAGCGATGGAACGATCCGTTTTGCTTCCTTCACCTCAGAACCACGATCTTCAAAAAAATTAATAATTGGGCTAACTGGAATTGGCTCTTTCGAGTTGATACGAAATACTTGCCCGGGAAGTGATTCAAATGAATAATAGGGAAAACTTGCAGACACTTCGTGCAATAAGCTTCCATTTACCGCCGACAATGAAATTTCCATAATATGATCGTCTTTAATAGGCTGTAAGAGATTAGACACCTTATCAACCCTGATTATTTTCCCTTTCACAATGAATGCAATTCGGTTGCACAACCGTTCTGCCTCTTCAATATAGTGAGTGGTCAAAAAAATTGTTGTTCCATTCCTATGCAACTTCGATATAAGTTTGCGAATCTGTCGGGCGCTGGCGATATCGATTCCGGTTGTCGGTTCATCCAAGAATAAAACTGGTGGTTGGTGAATAATGCCTGCTGCGATGGTGAGTTTGCGTTTCATCCCTTTCGAATATGTTTCAAATTTGCGGTTGGCAGCGTCGCATAAATTGAACATTTCCAGCAGTTCACGGGCTCGTGCTTTTCTTTCCTCCTTACGCAATCCATATAATGATGCACAAAAACTAAGATTTTCCAATCCAGTCAATTCTGGATATAAATTACTTTCATCAGGAACGACCCCTATCAACTGCTGGGCTTTTTTGGGGTATTCACAAATATCAATGCCATCAATATAGGCTGTTCCGCTGGCAGGTTTTGCCAACCCCGTTAACATTTTTATCGTGGTGGTCTTTCCCGCTCCATTTGGACCTAAAAATCCAAATAACTCACCTCGATTAACATGAAATGAAATACAATCAACTGCCACCAAGCCATCATAAGTTTTCGTTAATTTATTGACTCGCATTATTTCTTCCATTCATTTCACTCCATTGTTTGATATAGACGAACTAAAACATCTGGTGAATATATTCCTCTATGATGTCTTCCAATTCATCTGAGCGGACATCGCATAACGCTCCATCTTGATAATCCAAGATTATCGGGGCTTCCAATCCCAGTATCTTGTAGGAACATCGCAATTCTTCTTTGCGAATATCACCCAGTTTTTCGGGTTTGCAGATTGGTGGAGCTCCACAGGAGCCTGCTTGACCAGAAGTGAAAGATAAAACCCAAACTCTAACTCCTGATCTGCTCAACAACGCGAGTGTGCCGCTGCATCGAAACACTTCATCATCAGGATGGGCAAAAATACAAAGACAGGATGAAGTCGTAGAAGTAACAGTCATAATTTATCTCAATGGTTCAATTTTCTCCGATTGCACAAGATCCTGATAATCTTTTAGGAATTGATCTAACCATTCCCTGGTTTCCGCAAGCGTAGCAATCCAATTCTGCAGATGCAAATATCCTTTTTCCGTCAATTGGTATATTCTTTTGGCTGGTCCGTTATCATTGGTCTGCCATTTTGAAGTCAGCATGCCATCCTGTTCCATGGTTCTTAATATCCGATACAGGCCTCCCGGATCCGGTGGGCCTGGATGAACCATTTCAGATAGACTTTCAAGCAGCTCATAGCCGTACATCGGTTTTCTCGCAATCTGCAAGAGAATGCGAGGTTTGATGAATCCCCTCAAGCCACGGCAACAGCAATTTCTATGGTTTTCTATGGAATCACACATAATATCTATATTATAGCATATATATGATTAATTCATATATATGCTATAATCATTGTTGAAAATGCTTCAAATTCATTTGTCCAAAAAGGAGAAATATGTCAAATCTACTCATACCATCCATTGTACGAACACTTCATAATTTTTTTACAAGTATTTGGATTGGCGGAATGCTGGTCATGCTTCTAACTTTCTTGCCAGTCATTCGTAAAGAGATCAGCGATCAAAAAATTCAAGGTATAGTTATCAATCAGATCCTGATCCGCCAAAGTAAATGGGTCTATTTGGGGATTATCGTGCTTTTTGTATCCGGATTGCTCATGTCACGTCTTTCGGGTCAAGCAAATGGCTTTTTTGATTTTAGGAATCGCTACTCAATCATTCTTTCCATAAAACATATTCTAGTAATCGTGATAACTTTAATAGCTATCATAAGATCTATCATTTTCAAAGAAGCCGCAATTTCTGGAAACAGAACAAAGAAAAAAATAAGTATGGCACTACTTTTAATTAATACAGTGTTCGGAACAGTGATCCTCGTGCTAAGTAGTATGAATGCTGTCCTCAGCTAAAGCTAAATCTTTCCACGAACCTATCGAGAATGGATCTGTCCCAAAAATCCCTATATTTTTGGATAGTCAACAAAATGTCCTACTGTGGAGCGATCAGACCCTCCAACATGCAAAGTTCGGCATTTAGTGGGAGATGAAAGGGGGCGCCTAGAAAAATAGACTTGCCCACTTTTATATTAAGTCTTTTCAATCTGTAATTCACTAGGAGATCATTAACGATCAATCGCCCAAACGTATTTATAATAATTACTGATTGTATATATTTTTTAAGGAAAAAATCCAATAGTTAAAGCTATCTCATCCACTGATCCAATTCATCCCTTCTTTATCATGTGTAACAAATGCCTGATTGCCATGGCAGGATGGGAGAAAATCATACGTGGTCCAGAGTAACGCATTATCTCTCTAATCTGCTCCTGCATTTTTGGTTCATAGCAATGCACTTTACAGCTCTTACAGGTTGGCTTCTCTTCTCCAAATGGACATTTCTCTAGTCGAGCGCATACATAATCCCACAAATGAGAGCATGCTTCACATAGTGGTTCACTTACATGATGATCTCTGCAATAGATACGAATCATAACAAGCGATGTGTTTCTTTCCTGCAATAAATTAACCATTGGTATATATAAATCGATAATCTCCTCTATTTTAGTAGTACTTTCTTTGTCGTTACAGCATTATATCTACACAACCGATATATGTGGATAGAAATGTTCTTTTGTTCATTCCTGTTATAGTTTTTCTGAGATCTGCATCAAGGTTGCGTTGAAAGGGTGAAGGAAAAGTGGCAGTAAATTCATGACATTGAAAAATATTGGAGATTGTGTGGGAATAGTTGACACCCAGGATGTACCTGACGTACCCGCCAGGTTTGAGTAGAACACCATTAACATCATTTAACATATCATCTTTGATGAAACGAAGCGCACAATATTTTATCAATCCACTTATTGCGGTTTTGTTACATATCTAAAACAGGTAACAAGAAACACCCTACTTCGCGGTCTTTGAAAAATTAAACTCTCAGCACAGCGCGGAATCCCCTGGCACTATAGTATGAGTCCGCACCGTTATGATACATGAAGACAATACCGTAGCGGCGATCACAAAAGATGGCGCCGCCCAGTTTTCTAATTTCAGAAGGTGTTTTTACCCAGCTCGACGTTTTTGTATCGAAATTTCCAAATTTCTGTAACTCTCGATACTGTTCTTCAGTTAAAAGCGTAATACCCATGGCAGCCGCCACATCCACAACATTATCTTTTGGTTTATTGGTTTTCCTTTTCTCCAGTGCCTCACGATCATAACAAAGGTTTCTGCGCCCTTCAGGGCTTTCTGCTGAACAATCATAAAAAATGTATTCGTCCGTTTTGTTATCATGACCAACAACATCCGGTTCACCGCCAGTCTTTTCCATTTCACTGAGCGACCACAGTTTTTCAGTACTCGCTTCCAGCTTTGCTTGTACTTTAGCCCATTCAAGATCTTTATGACGGTTCATGTTTTTCTCAAAACGGGCTTTCAATGTCTTGAGCAGTTCTTCCTGTTGCACTGGTGACAACTCTTTTTTATTGCTATAGGTATTGTTCATACTTTTATCCTATCTCGGTTGCATAAGCGGGTCAACCATTTAATTGCAATATTTATTTTAAAGCTCCCGACCCGATACTCCAAGCACATCAACCAATTTTTCTATGATCGTTCCTTATCGTTTGGCTTCCAGATGAAAGAAATCGCCGCCCACATTTACATCATCACGATCCGATTTGAGTCGAACGTGCAAATTCTATCCTGGACAACATCGCTGAGACATAAATAAATAACGAACGGCGAGAGTGAGATTTCAACTTACGTCCAAGGGCTATGGAAAATAGAACGATAGAATCGTTCTAAATCTGTTCTTCTTTTTTCTTGCTCTGCTCCTTATTCTGATTCCCCATCTTCCATTCATAACATGACCATTGACACAAAATCAATTTTATATAAAATTGTTAGCATGCTAGCAATAAGGACATCAATAATATGCCTCCAAAGAACGCCATCGGATTCGAAATAAAAACCCTCTCCAATCTTATCAAACGCAGAATAGACCTGAACATCTCCCAGCAAAACCCGGTAGAGCTGACCGGCATGCAGGGGTGGATCATCGGGTATCTTTTCGATCATCAGGATCAGGATGTTTTCCAACGAGATATTGAAGCACGGTTCAACATCCGCCGTTCCACTGCCACAGGTGTGCTCCAGCGTATGGAGAAAAAGGGTCTCATCAGGCGAGAATTTTATCAAAACGATGCCAGACTAAAGAAATTGGTGCTGACTCCTGAGGCTATCGATATCCATGAAAATGTCATCAGAGAAATCGACCGCATCGAGAGCAGATTATCCGCAGGATTGACCGCATCAGAATTGGAAACCTTTTTTACGCTTATTGCAAAAATACGAAAGAGTATTGAATAAAACGTCAGTGCTATGCTGATACGAGCAGCTTATCTGTATCAACGTTTAGTACATTCATTAAAAAAATCTTATTATTTGGAAATACTACATGCTAAAACAACTCGCAAAATCAGTCAGGCAATATAAAAAGATAGCCATATTGTCCCCCCTCTTTATCACTGTGGAGGTAATTTTGGAAGTCGCCATCCCCTTTCTCATGGCGAATTTGATCGATCATGGGGTTGGAGCGGGAGACATAGAATATATCACAAAAATGGGTGTTTATCTGGTCATCGCAGCTTTGGTCTCTCTCACTTTCGGGGTGTTGGCAGGCAGGGCAGCCGCAGAAGCTGCTGCAGGGTTTGCCCGCAATCTCCGGCATGATATATATTACGTTGTACAGAATTTCTCCTTCTCGAATATCGATAAGTTCTCTACAGCCAGTATCGTTACACGGCTGACCACGGATGTGCAGAACGTCCAGATGGCATTTATGGTGATCATCCGTATTGCAGCCCGCGCCCCGGCCATGCTGCTGTTCTCTCTTTTTATGTCGTTTTCGATCAATGCAAAGATCTCTTTGATCTTCTTGGCAGTGATCCCCGTATTGGGATTCGCCCTCTTTTACATCATCAGGATCGTTCATCCCATCTTTGTGCGTGTGTTCAGGACCTACGATAAGCTTAACAATGTCGTTCAAGAAAACCTGAGAGGCATCCGTGTGGTCAAATCTTTTGTACGCGAAGAGTTCGAAACCCAGAAGTTTAAAGAAGTTTCACAAGCTATCTTCAAAGATTTCTCCAAAGCAGAAAAGACCATCGCTTTCAATACGCCGATCATGCAGACCTGTATCTATATCACCATGCTGTTGATTGCCTGGAGTGGAGCCCATCTGATTGTAGCCGGTTCCATGACCACCGGGCAGTTGGTCAGTCTGTTTTCTTATGTGATGATGATCCTGATGAGTCTAATGATGCTTTCTTTTGTTTTCGTGATGGTCATCATCTCACGTACTTCTGCGACCAGGATCGTGGAACTGTTGGAAGAAAAACCTGATCTGGTTAATAAAGAAGAACCTGTTTATGAAGTCAAGAATGGTGCTGTATCCTTCCAAAACGTGGATTTCAGTTATTCCAATAATAAAGAAAAGCTCTGTTTGACAGGTATCAATATTGATATCCATAGTGGAGAGACAATCGGCATCATCGGGGGTACAGGAAGTTCCAAGACCTCCATGGTGCAGCTGATCCCTCGTTTGTATGATGTCACCTGCGGGTCTCTCTCTGTCGGCGGAGTGGATGTACGTGATTATGACCTCAAGACATTGCGCAACACCGTGGCAATGGTACTGCAAAAGAATATTCTCTTCTCCGGGACGATCAAGGAGAACTTGCGTTGGGGCAATCCTGAAGCGACCGATGAAGAGTTGATTCAAGCCTGCAAATTAGCTCGGGCGCATGATTTCATCCAATCCTTCCCTCAAGGTTATGATACCTACATCGAACAGGGAGGAACCAATGTATCCGGCGGGCAAAAACAGCGCCTCACCATAGCACGTGCCTTATTGAAAAAACCTAAGATACTCATCCTGGATGATTCCACCAGTGCGGTAGATAGCCAGACTGAAGCTCAAATCCGGGAAGCCTTCAACAACGAAATTCCAGATACAACCAAGTTCATTATCTCCCAGCGCATTTCATCCGTCCGAGAAGCTGATAGAATCATCGTGATGGAAAACGGCAGGATCGATGCTGTCGGCACCCATACAGAACTGCTTGAAACCAATAAAATTTATCAGGAAGTATTCAATTCACAGATGGAAGGAGGTGACTTCGATGAGATCCAATAGAAGATTTAGTGGTCAAACCAGAAAAGCTGAAAACCCGCGTCAAACAGTCAGACGGTTACTATCTTATATTACGCAACATTATCCCGGTCGCTTTCTGATCGTTCTGGTATCAATCATTATCAGCACAATCTCCGGAGTCGCTCTTTCTTTGTTCATCCAACGTTTGATCGACGATTACATTACCCCCATCCTGGCAGGTCAGCAGGAATTCACTGCTCTCTCCCAGGCAATTCTGATAATGGCTGCCATTTGCCTGGCGGGGGTCCTATCCACCCTGCTCTACAACCGGGTTATGGTCACCATCTCCCAGGGCATTCTTAAAATGATTCGGGACGAAATGTTCGCCAAAATGGAAAAACTGCC
>JAAZNC010000117.1 GCA_012798455.1 Chloroflexota bacterium
CAGCAAGCCCGCCTGGTAGCACAGCTTCTCACCGCATCAACCGGGCAGAAAGTTAGCGCCTGGCAGGTGTTGGCGGCGGCTCAACTGAAGGCGCTCTTCAGCCATATTTGCCGTTCTTCTTTTGCCACTGTTTCAAACCAGACGACCGGCGCAGAGACGTTGCAGCCATATTTGGAAGATTTCCAGAACAGTCTTTCCGGCTCCGGCGAACCCGCCCTGCTTTCCGCCGAACTTCTCAGCCTGAGTTTGCTGGCGATCGATCCTGCACTGGATTTCTTATCACCATTGTTGCAGGATCTTCCCCTCATTTCACAACCACCACTACAACATATTCTGCAGCACGTGGAGACCGATCTGGCACAAGCCCATGATCTATGGGAACTGCTTTCAGCCCCCGTCACAACCTACCCTCAAGATGTACTCAAACAGCTTGAATCCATCCGGGATGGCTGGGATTTTCTCTCCGAATCGCAAAATACGGAGCTCGTTCGCACACTGAATTTCATGTATGAAGAAATCGAGGAAGAACAAAAGCGTGCCAATGCCCCTGAAAGGGTACTTACCTTCAAAGATCACGCTAAAGAACAGGTGGATTTTAAAGAAGTGGAATGGAAGAAAAACCTGGTCCTGATCGCCAAGAATGCCAATGTGTGGCTGGTGCAATTAAGTCACCAGTATGGCAAAGAAATTACACTCCTTGATCAGATTCCCGTACAGGAAATAGAACTGCTTTCCGAGCGTGGTATCAACAGCTTATGGTTGATCGGCATCTGGGAACGCAGTCCGGCTTCCAGGAAGATCAAGGAATTGTACGGCAGAACGGATACCGCCGCTTCCGCTTACTCTATCAAGGATTATCGCATCGCAGCCCGGCTGGGGGGTGAAGCCGCACTTGATGCACTGGTTGCACACTGCAATCAGCACAACATCAAACTATGTGTGGATATGGTACCCAACCATACCGGCATCGATGCAACCTGGCTGCTGGAGCATCCGGATTGGTATATTTCCGTCCCGGAAAGCCCTGTGGCGGATTTCCACTTTAACAGCCCCGACCTTTCCCCCGATCCGCATAAGACCATCATGTTGGAAAACGGATACTATGATCAAAGTGGTGCCGCGGAGGTCTTCCTATTTGAAGATCATGACAAACATGAAAAACGCTATATCTATCATGGCAACGATGGCACCAGTATGCCCTGGAATGATACCGCCCAGCTCGATTACCTTAACCCGCAGGTGCGGGAGCAGGTCATGCAGACCATCCAGCGCATCCTCAAGAAATTTCCCTTGGTGCGTTTTGATGCTGCCATGACCCTCACCAAAAAGCATTTCCAGCGCCTTTGGTATCCCCTGCCGCATAGCGCGGAACGCTGCATTCCCACCCGCGAAACCCACACCATGAGCACTGCGGAGTTCTCCGATCACATGCCGCACGAATTCTGGCGTGAGGTAGTGGAGCGTGTCAACCACGAAAGACCGGATGCGGTTCTGATGGCAGAAGCATTCTGGTTGATGGAAGGTTTTTTCATCAACGAACTGGGCATGCATCGTGTGTATAACAGTGCTTTCATGAACCTGCTGCGCGATGAAGAAAATGACAAGTACCAGCAGGTCTTGAAAAATGCCCTGCGCAGTAATCCGGCTATCCTGGGCAGGTTCGTCAATTTTCTCAATAATCCCGATGAACGCACTGCCGCCGACCAATTTGGCAGCGGTGATAAGTACTTTGCCATCTGCACCATGCTGGCAACCATGCCCGGTTTGCCTATGTTGGGACACGGGCAGCTTGAGGGGTTGAAAGAACGCTATGGTATGGATTTTCTGGCACCTCGCTGGGAAGAACAGCCCGATGAAGAATTGATCCACCAGCATGAAAGATGGCTCTTCCCCCTGTTACGCCGCCGTGCCGCCTTTTCGGATAGCACTTCCTTCTATCTCTTTGAGGTAGTAGATGAGAAAGACCGCATCCTTGATGACGTGTATGCCTATCTCAATTCACATCTCGGGCAATCTCATGTGGTGCTGGTCAATAATTCCTTTAATCAATACCATGTCCGTTTCCAGCGGACGGTGCCCATCGCAGATGAGCATGGCAATTTACATACCTATACACTGGCGCAATTGATCTCCGCAAACTCATCCTCCCCAATGGATTTGCGCTGTCAGGAGGTCCGCACCGGAGAAGTGCTTTCTTTTGACCAAAAAGCAATCGAGCAACAGGGTCTCACACTTTCGCTTGCCCCCTACCAGCATCTCGTGTGGCAGATCACTTGCGTTTCTTCTTAGCCGGCAGAATGTGGCTCAGTTTCTCACTGAAGCGTCCCGGCAGGATATTGAACTGCTGTGGCAGAGAATCCAATGAACAGGTGCGATCA
>JAAZNC010000016.1 GCA_012798455.1 Chloroflexota bacterium
AACCAGTCTATTGAATGCACTGCGCCCCGGATTGGGACTGGAAGTACGTTCCGTCAAAGAAAGTTCAACCAAAGGCAGACATACCACCACGGTGCGTCAATTATTCGAACTGGATGAAAAAAGCTGGGTAGCTGATCTGCCGGGCATTCGCCAACTTTCGGTTTGGGATATCGAACCTGAAGAACTGGATGCATATTTTTGCGAATTCAAAAATCATGTGGCAGCGTGCCAGTTCAGTGACTGCCGGCATGAAATGGAACCCGGCTGTGCCATCAAACAAGCTGTACATGATGGAGAGATCAGCGCGGCGCGATATGATTCGTATTTACGATTGAGAAAAGAGATCGAAAATTCCCAAAAATATTAAAAAGTGCGATGAAAGAGATATTTCATGAAAATTAAGATCCCCCATATATTCACAGTTGGCATTTTAGGAACAATACTCATCCTTTCTGCCTGCAACGGTACCAATGCGAGTAGGGCAACCCCCACAGTTTTTGAACCTACTCCCACAGAAGTTCCTTTAAAAGAAGCAGTGGTATGTGTTGCAGATGAACCGGAAAGCCTGTTTCTGTATGGAAAATCGAACAAGACGGCTGACCTGATCCATAAAGCGATCTATGATGGCCCTTTCGACCGGGTCGCTTACCAGGCAGTCCCGGTGATCGTGGAAAAACTTCCTAATTTGAGTGATGGGAGTGCCAGTTATTTACCAGTCGGCGTGAATGCGGGTGATCTGATCAGCGATGTGGAAGGCAATACTGTCAATCTGGCAAGTGGAGTGACCCTATATCCACGCGGATGCCAATCAGGTGATTGTGCAATAACATGGGACGGAGCAAGCCAGATACAGATGGATCAATTGACATTGGTTTTTGAAATGAAAGATGGAATACGATGGTCAGATGGAACCGCTGTGACCGCCAGTGATTCACAATATTCTTTTCGAATTGCAGAAGATCTTCAGAATACAGCGTACCAAAATATTATTGATCGAATTGTTGATTATCAAGTTTTAGATGAGCACAGTGTATTGGTGACGATATTGCCCGGGTTTATCACCTCAGATTACGCCTCGTATTTTTTTACTCCTCTGCCGCAGCATGTCTGGAGTTCTTATGCTCCTGCTGATTTGCTAACAGCAGATGTGGCAGCAAAATTACCGCTTGCATGGGGAGCTTTCCAAATTACAGACTGGCAAGCGGGAAGGAGCATTACATTAGAAAAGAACGATTCCTATTTTCGTGCAGGTGAAGGGTATCCTGCTGTTGATAAGATCAACATAAAGTTTATAAAAGAGGGTAGGACTCTCAACGACTTGCTCGAGAACGAAGGTTGTGATGTGATCGATAGTTCTCTTATCAATGAACGAATGGCTGACGAGACAACCGCACTACAAGCTGATTCCGACTATCGTGTAGAAGTTCTGACGGGCGAGAATTGGGAAGTACTATTGTTCGGAATAAAACCTGCTTCTTATGATGATGGATATTATCCCTATGGTTCTGACCGCCCTGATATTCTGGGGGATGCAGCCGTGCGTAATGCTATCCGCCAGTGCATTGACGTAACGGCGATCAGGCGAGCGGCTGGTATTGATGGTGAACAGGCGCAATTTGCCTATTTCCCATATCTTCCCGAAGAATTCACGGTTGAAAATGCCTTACAATATGACCCGACCAGTGCCCAAGCCGCATTGACCAATCTGGGATGGAAAGACCTGGATGCCAATGCGGAGACCCCACGCACAGCAGCCGGAGTGAACAATGTTCCTGATGGCACGACGTTTATCCTGAACCTGTTCACCTCGCAGAGTGACCGGCACACACACATTGCCGACTCGATCAAGGATTCGCTGGCGCAGTGTGGTATGCAGGTGAATGTTTTCAGTATGTCTCCGGATGAACTCTATGCCGCAGGACCGGAGGGAGTTTTATTTGGCAGGAATTTTGATCTGGCATTGATAACATGGCATGTGAGTGACACACTACCCTGTCAATTATTCGAAAGCGAGGAGATCCCTTCTGTTGATAATTATTGGATCGGTGGCGATGCCGGGGGTGGCAATATCAGTGGTTATCAAAATGCAGATTTTGACCGGTTATGTGAAATGGCACAGAATAGCAGCGCTGACCCGGCAAGTGCCCTTGCCAACCAGGTGGCAGCGGCGACCATCTTGGATCAAGAGAGTCCATTTGTATCGCTGTTCTTTGCTCCAAGAGTTGTTATAACGAAAAATCCATTATGTATTTCAAGTGAAAAACACGATGAGGGATATCCATATTCCTCGATGGAGTATTGGGATTTCAGTGACACATGTAATTAGATGTATAATGGAAAAGCAGTTACAATATTTGAATATTGGTCATATAGCGCTTATACACTGGATTAGTGAATAGTTGACATGCATTTTTAAGTATTGTAAAATAATCCGAACTTTTAACCAGGTATGGCAGATAATTGTATTTGCTGACAAAATCCCACAGTAAAGGGCATTATTCAATGGCAGAATTATATAGTGTAAAAGACCTGGAGACACAATTTCACACAAGGGAAGGGACAGTTCACGCTGTCAACGGGGTTTCATTCTCCCTGAAAGAAGGTGAAACACTGGGGATCGTGGGGGAAAGTGGATGTGGAAAAAGCGTATCAATGCTTTCAACCCTGCGACTCATTCCTCAACCTCCAGGGGAAATCGTTTCAGGAGAAGCGATCTTCCAAGGAAGAGATCTACTAAAGTTATCACGTGAAGAATTACGCCATGTACGCGGAGGGCAGATCGGTTTTGTCTTTCAGGACCCGATGACCTCATTTAATCCCGTTCAGACAATCGGAAAACAATTAATGGAACCGCTGGAAATTCATCTGGGCATGAATAAAAAGCAAGCCTGGGATCGTGCGGTTGAGATGCTGAATCTGGTGCGCATTCCCAATCCGGAAGATCGCATGAAAGATTACCCGCACCAATTCTCAGGTGGTATGCGGCAGCGTGCCATGATCGCCATGGCGCTTTCCTGTTCTCCGCAGGTTTTGATTGCCGATGAACCCACCACAGCTCTGGATGTGACCATCCAGGCGCAGATTATGGACTTGGTGCTCAGTTTGCGCGAAGAATTGGGTATGTCCATTATCTGGATCACACATGACCTGGGAGTGGTTGCCGGGTTGGCAGATCGGGTGGTGGTGATGTATGCTGGATATATTGTGGAAGAGGCGAATGTGAAGGACCTGTACGCTCGACCCGAGCATCCATATACATTGGGTCTGCTGCGCAGTCTTCCACGTTTGGATATGGATGAAAAGAAACGTCTGGTATCAATTGAAGGTGTTCCCCCAGTATTATTCAAAAAACCAACTTTCTGCCCCTTTGCATCCCGGTGTCCTTTCAGAGTCAGCAAATGTCTTGAAGAAAATCCTCCATTAATGATGGTGGGAGAAAATCACAGAGTGGCTTGTTGGGTTGATACATACACTGAGAAGGAGCGCTAATGGCAGAGAAAGAAGTAATCCTGCGTGTTGAAGATCTTAAGATGCACTTCCCGATCAAACGGGGTGTAATCCAGAGAACCGTTGGTTATGTTCATGCGGTCGATGGAGTAACCTTCGATGTATATAAAGGTGAGACCCTGGGTCTAGTGGGGGAATCGGGTTGTGGTAAAACCACTACGGGAAGGACAATTGTACAACTCTATAAAGCAAGCGAAGGGAAAGTTCTTTTTGAAGGGAAAGATCTGGTAAGTCTGAAGGCAGAAGAATTACGCCTGATGCGTCGAAAAATCCAGATGATCTTTCAAGATCCTTATGCCAGTCTAAATCCACGTATGACGGTGGAACAAATCATCGGGGAACCTTTGCTGGTTCATAATGTTGCACACGGAAAAGAAATAAGAAAACGGGTCAAAGACCTGTTGGAACTGGTGGGATTGAACCCGGCTTATGTCGATCGTTATCCCCATGAATTCTCCGGCGGGCAGCGGCAGCGCATTGGTGTTGCCAGATCACTGGCACTCAACCCGGACTTGATCGTCTGTGATGAACCGATCTCAGCACTGGATGTATCCATTCAAGCTCAAGTGGTTAACCTACTAGAAGATTTACAGAAGGAATTTGGGTTGACTTATCTCTTCATCGCGCATGATCTTTCTATGGTGCGCCATATCAGTAATCGGGTGATCGTGATGTATTTGGGTGTGTTCGTTGAAATGGCGGATCGGAATACGCTGTATGAAAACCCTTTACATCCATATTCCATTGCGTTGTTATCAGCGGTTCCGATCCCGGATCCAAAGATAGAGGAGAAACGCAAACGGATCATTTTGGAAGGAGATGTACCTTCACCCATTAATCCTCCTTCAGGATGTCGTTTCCGCACGCGCTGCCCACTGGCGCAGCCTATTTGTGCGGAAGAACGTCCTGAATGGAAGGAAGTGGAGCCAGGGCATTTTGTGGCTTGCCACTTTTGGTACAATACAAAAACTTTACAAAGGAGGTGATGTCAAGGGAGAAAGAGGCGTGGTTGTTCGTAAATAACAAAGAAAAAAGTAAAAATATATATGGAGGAGCAAGATGCGTTCAAAATGGTATGTACTATTAACCTCATTAGTAGTCCTTGCGACACTCCTCGTGGCTTGCCAACCAGCCGGCACTGCAGCAGAAGAAGCTGCACCGGCTGCGGGAGCTGTTGAGGAAGCGGCAGATGCAGCGTCATTCTGGCGAACGTCCAAGGATCCTACGACATGGGTAGAAACAACTTTTGGTGATCCCGAGACTCTCGACACATCACGCGATTACGAAACCGCGGGTGGCGAGATTATCGCAAATGTGTATGACACCCTTGTTTTCATGGAAAAAGATCAGGCTTCAACCTTTGTTCCCATGCTGGCGACGGAAGTCCCTTCAGTTGAGAATGGTGGTATTTCTGAAGATGGTCTGACCGTGACCTTCAAGATCCGCGAGGGCGTAAAATTCCACGATGGTTCCGATTTAACCGTCGAGGATGTCGCCTTCAGTTTCCAGCGCCGTGTGTTAGCCGGTAGCACCATCTCCCCTCAGTGGATGATTGTGGAACCGCTGTTCGGTGCAGGACTTGTGGATGTTGCAGAGCTGGTCGATCCCGAGAATCCCCCCTATGATGATCAAGCTACTTTGAAGACCTATGATGCCGAAACTCTGGCTGCTGTTTGCGAAACCGTGAAATCTGCGGTAGTCGCTGACGCCGCTGCTGGCACCGTGACCTTCAACTTGGCACAGCCGTGGGCTCCTTTCATCGCTACCTTAGCCAATGGTGGTTGGGCAGCTATCGAAAGCAAAGCATGGGTTGGCGCCAATGGTGGTTGGGATGGCGACTGCGCGACATGGGCTGATTACTATGCAGTTCCCACCGAGGAATTGAACCAATTAGGCATTGGCAACAGCGCTATGGGCACCGGTCCATACAAACTTGATCACTGGACCCCCGGCGAGGAAATCGTAATGGTCGCCAACGAGGATTACTGGATGAGCGAGCCCATGTGGGAAGGCGCCCCAACTGGTCCTGCAGCAATAAAGACCGTTGTCATCAAACAGGTTGCCGAATTCAGCACCCGCCTTGCCATGGCACAGGCTGGAGATGCCGATAATATTCTGGTTGGTTCAACCGAAGACTGGCCGATCTTGGATGACATGATCGGTGGCGAGATCACCTATGATGAATATATGGCTGGCGAACCGGTTGTGATCACCGATCCTTCCAAACCATTCTATAAAGTCTCTGATATTCTCTTCGCCAACACCCGCACCGATATCGGTTTCGCCTTCACCGTCAACACCGAGGGTGGGAACTCCTTCATCGGTAGTGGCGTATTGGATGGCGATGGCATTCCCGCCGACTTCTTCTCAGATGTACATGTGCGCCGTGCATTCAGCTACTGCTTCGATTATGACACCCTGGCGAATGAAGTAATGCAAGGTGAAGCGAACCGTGCCCCAGTTCTCATGCTGCCCGGTATGGTTGGTTACGATGCAGATGCACCACAATACACTTATGACATCGAAAAATGCCAGGAAGAATTGCAAGCTTCAACCTGGACTTCCGAAGATGGCACACAACTGTTCGACCTCGGTTTCCGTATGTCTGCAGTTTACAATGTGGGCAACACCCTGCGCCAGACCATTGCCGAATTGCTGCAGGCTGGTTTGCAGGAAGCCGGCTCCCAATTTGTGGTTGAAGTTGTTGGTTTACCGTGGCCAACCTTCTTAGCCAACATCAATGCCAAGAAAGTTCCGATCTTCATCATTGGTTGGTTGTCTGACTACTTCGATACCCACAACTGGACTGGTACATTTACCTCTGGTTACTATGCTTTCAAGCAGAACTTCCCCGATGAATTGCGTGCGCAATTCTCCGAGATCAACTCCCGCGCCGTAACGGAAACTGATCCCGCCGAACGCGAGAAGATCTACAAAGAAGAATTCAACACACTGTATCATGAAAACGCCCCGGCAATGTTGCTGTTCACGCTCAAGGGCCGTCACTACGCACAGCCATGGGAAAATGGCTGGTATTCAAACCCGATCTACTCCAACAAGTGGTACTACTCACTCTCTAAAGATTAGGTCAGGTACGTAAGAAATATTAGCTGGGGGCAGTTAATGCCCCCAGCTAAAATCTAAGGAATCGAGAAGGAAAAATGACCCAATATATAATTCGCAGATTACTGCTTATCCCCCTCATCCTGCTAGGTGTAAGTCTTCTGATCTTTGGTATGCTTTCATTCTTATCTCCAGCAGAACGTGTTTCCCTATATGTGAGAGATATCCCGAAAAATGACATCATGATGGATTCTTTAATCAAGCGTTATGGGCTGGATGACCCCTTCTTTGTGCAATATTATCACTGGTTGGTCGGTCATAAGGATGCTGTTACGGGAGAGATCGAAGGAGGAATGTTAAGAGGAGAATTGGGATATTCCAGATCTGCGAATCAAAATATTAAGGATCTGATCAAACGCCGCTTCCCGGCAACCGTCGAATTGGCATTATATTCCATTGTTCCCCTGATCGGAGTGGGGACGTGGTTGGGGATCGTGGCGGCGAAAAATCACAATAATATTATTGACCAAATATCCAGATTATTTGGTATCTTGGGTTATTCATTTCCTTCATTTGTGTTTGGTTTGTTGATGTTGATGTTCTTTTATGCGAAGCACCAGTTCTTCCCCCCCGATCGACTTTCGAACTGGGCGATGCTGGCAGTTAATGGTGAAGAGTTCGTAAAGTACACCAGTCTGGTTACCATTGACGCTTTGATCAATGGTCGCTTTGATATCTTTTTGGATGCGTTGCGCCATATGGTTCTACCTATTATTACTCTGTCTTATATCAACTGGGCGCTTTATCTACGTATCATGCGTTCTTCCATGCTGGAAGCCATGAATCAAGATTATGTAGTTACCGCGCGTGCAAAGGGTGTGAGAGAAAAAGATGTGCTAAACAAACACGCCAGACCAAATGCATTGATCCCAATCGTAACCATGAGCGGTATGACGATCGCAGGTCTGTTGAGTGGTGTGACCATTACCGAAACGATCTTCATCTATCCCGGAATTGGATCTGCGGCTGCGGCAGCCTCTTCTCAACTGGATGTGGTCACCGTACTTTCATTGGTTTTACTAACCGGGTTCATCTTGTTGATTGCCAACCTGATTGTAGATATCACCTATGCATTTCTGGATCCGCGGGTACGGTTATCTTAAGTTCGGTATAGAGGAGTTAGAAAATGGCTGAAGCACAGCAAGTTTTAGATAAAAAGCTTGAGGGTCTGATCGGTGAATACACCGAACGAACAGTTTCCCGTGCGGAAAAGATTCTTGGACCCGAATTATATCGAATTATAAAAGGGATCTTTACGACCCCTTCATCGGTGATTGGTTTTGCACTTATTTTGACGTTCGTTCTCGTAGCTATTTTTGCACCACAAATCATTCCGCCAAAAGAAAACACATTGGATCCTTACAAGATCATGCGTGATGGCTTCGGATCTATTCCGAAAGTCCCTGGTGAATTATGGGTAAAGAACCCACCTACTGTCACGTGGTGGTACAAAACTTTCGTCGGTGATGAGTGGATCCATCTTTTCGGAACTGCCAGTGGCGGATGGGATATCTTTTATGGTGTGATCTGGGGAACCAGGACAGCGATCAAAGTTGGCGTGATCATTGAAGGAATCACCTTGCTGGTTGGCATTATCATTGGTTGTGTGGCAGGATTCTATGGCGGTTTTTTAGATACGATCATCATGAGAATCGTAGAGATTTTCCAGACGTTTCCGTTCATCATGGCAGCGATGACATTGTCTGCTATCCTGACGCCGATCATTGGAAAGGGCATCTGGCCTGCCACAATTGCGTTGATTGCGTTCGGTTGGATGAGCTATGCCAGGTTGATCCGTGGTGATATCCTTTCTGTACGCGAGCGCGATTATGTACTGGCAGCGCGGGTGATCGGAGCAAAAGACAGCCGCATCATGTTCAAGCACATCGTACCCAATGCCATTTACCCAACACTGGTGGTAGCGACCCTGGATATTGGTTCTATCGTGGTAGCCTTTGCGGCTTTGAGCTTTTTGGGTATCGGCACCGAAGTCGGTTATGCCGATTGGGGGCAACTGGTCAGTTTTGCCCGCAACTGGATTCCGCAGCTTGCCACATACTGGTGGATCTTGATCTACCCCGGAATGGCGTTGGTGTTGTTTGTGCTAGGCTGGAACCTAGTTGGTGATGCTCTGCGCGATATCATGGATCCACGCATGCGAAATCGATAATCGGAAGAGAACAAAAAACCAGGGTTCCGTCATTCACGGAACCCTGGTTTTTCTTAAATGAAAAAATATGTTAAAATATCTACCTCTTGACGATATTTACCCTAATGGGGCGTGGTGCAACGGCAGCACACCAGACTTTGAATCTGTGGATCTTGGTTCGAATCCGAGCGCCCCAGCTTGAGAAAACAATGGAATGAAATCAAAAAGCGAGCTAAAGGAACATCAATGAGCTCGCTCTTTTATTACTGACGGATGGAGTGTATCATGCAAATTGGATCTGTAATCCTGGCAGCGGGTATGAGCAAGAGGATGAAATCGGCAGTTCCGAAGGTAATTCATCCCATCCTTGGAAAACCCATTCTCGCATATGCAATCGCAACAGCTCAGGCAGTGTCATCTTTACCACCGGTAGTGGTAGTAGGGCATGCCAGCGAGTTGGTGATGCAAAATATCAATGCTGGAGTGGAATATGCATTTCAAAAAGAACAATTAGGAACTGCCCATGCTGTTATGATGGCAAAGGATTGTCTAAAAGGGAAAGTTGATCAGGTAATGGTGATCTCTGCTGATATGCCACTGATTCGTAAAGAAACGCTGGAAATGCTGATCGATAGCCAGTTAAGCAATGATGGACCAATGAGCATGGTAAGTATTGTAGATGATGAATCTCGCGGATTTGGGCGAATCATCCGCAATGAAGCTGGTGATGCCCTCGCGATTATAGAAGAGAAGGTTGCTGATGCACAACAACTTATGATCAAAGAATACAATGCCGGTATCTATTGTTTCAAATCAGATTGGTTGTGGAATGCTCTGGAAACAGTCAAGAAATCAGCGGTCGGCGAATATTATCTGACCGATCTGCTGCAAATTGCAGTCGAAGCACATCAACCTGTAAAAGTGATCACTCTACCAGATGCGGAAGAGGCGATTGGCATCAACAATCGTGTTCATCTGGCTGAAGTCGAAAAGATCATGCGCAGACGAATCAATGAGGCTTTCATGCTAGACGGGGTTTCTATGATCGATCCCGAACGAGTTTACATCGAAGCAAGTGTAGAGATCGGACAGGATACTGTAATTTATCCAGAAACTTATATCCGAGGAAAGAGCAAGATCGGGAAGAATTGTGAAATCGGTCCCGGCACTATCATTGATGATTCGATCGTTGGGGATGACTGCCGCATTCTCAAGAGTGTGATGGAAAGGGCAGAATTGGAAGACCATGTGGAAATGGGCCCTTTCTGCCATCTGCGTAGCGGTGCGTATTTAGCCAGCCACGTCCATATGGGCAATTTTGGAGAAGTAAAGAAATCCTATCTGGGTGAAGGTACCAAGATGGGGCATTTTTCTTATATTGGGGATGCTCAAATTGGTAACAATGTGAACATAGGTGCCGGAACCATCACCTGTAATTATGATGGACAAAAAAAGAATAAGACCGTGATCGGAGACGGTACCTTCATCGGGAGTGATACCATGCTGGTGGCACCGCTCACGATTGGCAAAAACGCAGTCACCGGAGCGGGTGCTGTGGTGACAAAAGATGTGGGTGATGGGGAAAAGGTGGTTGGCGTGCCGGCGCATGTCATCGAAAATAAAAAAGAAGAGGATCATTCGTAACGATGGATGAAAATACAAAAAAACAATTGATCCAGGAAGCAATAGAAGCGCGCAGGAATGCTTATGTGCCTTATTCTACATACCCGGTCGGCGCTGCTTTGCTATGTAAGTCGGGCAAAGTATATACAGGGGCTAATATTGAAAATGCAGCTTTTCCAGTAACAGTATGTGCAGAGCGAGTTGCCATTTTTAAGGCTGTTTCGGAAGGAAATATGGACCTGGATGCAATTGCAGTAGTGACGAAAAATGGGGGGAGTCCCTGCGGTTCTTGTCGCCAGGTAATGGCAGAATTCAACCCGGAACTGATTGTCATCATTGCAGATGAAGAAGGGGAAGTCAAACAAGAAACAACGCTCAAAGAAATTTTGCCCGGATTTTTTGGTCCGGCAAGTTTGGCAAAGTAGCAATGGAAAGAAATGGATGACAGCGATCGATTAATCCATTCAGAAGCTTTTGTAATCACCCAAGTAGATTACGGAGAAGCCGATCGTTTATATACCATATTCACACGCTCAAAAGGAAAAATCAAGGCTTTCGCACGCGGAGTGCGAAAAACAAAATCTCGAAAAGCTGGGCATTTACAGCCGATCTCATTGATTAATCTCATGCTGGCAAAAGGGAAATCATTTTGGACTATCACCCAGGCTGATACTGTCGAACCATATGAGACAATCAAAAGTGATCTATTCAAAACTGCCAACGCTTTTTATATTTTAGAATTGGTCAATCGCTTTGCCCCCGAAGATGAAGCAGTGCAGCCCCTTTTCAACCTGGTCAAAGATACCATGACTCGTATTCGTGTTGAAGAAGATCCCTTCATGGTCAAAAAATTCTTTGAACTTCGATTGTTAAAGATCACCGGATATATGCCCAACCTGACGACCTGTATCCAGTGTGGTGAAACGATAATGCGGGAAGATCAGTATTTTTCAGCGGAGCAAGGTGGAATTCTATGCCCTCGTTGTGGCGTGAGTTCCCCTAATGCGAGAAAAATCAGTATGATGGCATTAAAATATTTACGTTTTATCCAACGTAGCACTTATCAAGAATTGGGGAAGGCGCAGATTTCTCAAGCAGTAAAAGGGGAAATGGACAGCATAATGCTGTATCATTTAACATATATCAATGAAAGAGCGTTCAATACGCCTTTCTTTATCCATCAAATCGAAGAGAATGATACGGACAAAGGGATAAAAAAATGAACCCAGTGAAAAAAGAATATACGGAAGAAGATCGTTTGCGTGGTTTGATCGACCAATTGGATGCATACATCGATCACTATCACGGAGGTTCAGTTCAATTCATATCATTGAAAGACAATATCTTGACCGTTCGGTTGGGCGGAGCTTGTGAAGGATGTTCCTTGAAAACCGCCACATTAAAAGGCTGGGTAGAAGGGACCATCAAGCAATTTTTTCCAGAGATTACCAGCGTTCAATTAGAGTCCTGAGATAGGTGTTTCTTATTGGTTGGGTTATGATGCTGTGTTCTCATAAAAAAAAACCGCAGTTATTTAGATCATTAGCACTTCTTTTTCTTTCTTTATCGATATTATCTGCCTGTATTTCACCAGAACAGCGAGAGGAAGAGAAGATCCCTCCCATGATTTTCATTGAACCAGCTACGATCAATGAAGAAGGTCATTCATTCGATTTTATCCATCGTTCTGTAAAATTTGAAACTCTGGATGTCTATACCGGACTTTCATCCAATGTGATCAACAAGGTCATCCAAGATCAATACGGTTTGATATGGATCGCAACCGTTGATGGATTAAACAAATATGATGGAAAGAAATTCATAATTTATAAAAGAAATGCATCTGAAATGAACAGCTTGATCAATAACACGATCCGGGATGTGTTTGAGGACAGTAATGGTAATTTGTGGATTGGAACAGATGGCGGATTGGAAAAATTCAATCGTGCTGATGATTCCTTTACACATTACCAGCATAATGAAGTGGATAGCAGCAGTTTGCCGAACAATTTTGTGCGTACAATTTTTGAAGACTCTCGGGGAAATTTATGGATTGGGACATCGGGTGGTGGTTTGAGTAAATTTGATGTTGATACAGAAAAATTCACCACTTATGTTCATGAAGATGGCAATCCTCATAGTTTGGTCAATAATATTGTGCGGACGATCTATGAAGATTCACGTGGTTATTTATGGATCGGCACATGGAATGGGCTTGATCGTTTTGATTACGAGTCTGAACGGTTCTTTCACTTCAATCAAGATTTGGACGAGAATTCTTTCCCGACTATTGGGTCATTTGGCAGAAGCATGCGTGGAAGGGATGCTCTGGCTGATGTGTTCATCACAACAGAAGCACAGTTCAGCCCATCCACCCAACAACCAGGAAACCATATAATGGACATTGAAGAAGATATCGATGGGAGTCTTTGGTTAGCTACTTATGGGGGCGGGTTAAAAAGATTTGATCCATATAATGGAACATTTGAGACCTTTTTAAATATATATACGCAAGAAACCAGCCTGAGTAATAATAATGTACTGGATATCTATCGTGATTCACAAGATAATTTTTGGTTTAGCACGAACGATGGATTGAATATTTATAATCGCGGCAATGATCGCTTTGTGCGTTTTATGTCCGATCCAGCAAATCAGGAAGATTCGAATAATCTTTCAAACAGCAATGTGAACGGCATTTTTGAAGATTATGCGGGGATGTATTGGATCAGCACATCAGGCGGTGGACTGAACGTTTTTAGCCCGACTATGAATCGTTTTCAACATGTTAAAAACGACCCTTCGCGACCTTCATCGTTGAGCAGTGATATGGTCTGGGCTTTTCAGCAAGATTATGACGGCACATTATGGGTTGCGAATGATGCCGGTGTGGATATGAAGCGCAAGGATGCAGGTTATTTTATCCATTTTGACCCGCATCCAGAAGACCTGCGCAACGAAAATGATGCAGTTTACACTATTCTGCGCGATTCGACCGGTATGATGTGGATAGGCACTGCGCACGGGTTAAGCCGTTTCAATTATATAGAGAATAAATTTGTAACCGTCAGTTCGTATTTTTTCTTGAATGAATCGGGTGTAGAAAGCTTAGATGATGTTATGGTTACTGATTTGCAAGAAGATCGAGTTGGCAATATTTGGATCGGAACCTATGGCGATGGAATCATGAAATTAAGCCCCTCTACCGGAGCAATCACAACGCTACAATATGATCCGGATGACGAATACAGTATAAGCTCCAATATCATCAATACAATGATCAAAGACAATAGCGGAAAATTATGGGTCGGAACGATCGGGGGCGGTCTTAATGTCCTTGATCCAATAGGTGATCGTTTCATGAGCTTTCAAAATGATCCTGAAAATATTGACAGTATCAGTGACGATAACATTACCTCACTTGTTTTTGATAAAAATGGCGTGCTATGGATCGGCACTTACAACGGACTGAACCGTTATGATCCTTCGACCGGAATATTCAAATCATTCACGATTCGAGATGGGTTGATCAGCGATACCATCTTGGGTATTGTAATCGATGATGCAGGATTCATTTGGATCAGCAATGGAAATGGATTGTCTCAATTGGATCCCAAAAGTGAACGTTTTTTGAATTTCACTTATCGGGATGGGTTGCAGGGTAGTGAATTCGCCAGTGGTTCGTGTGGTAAAGGAAGCGATGGGGTCATTTATTTTGGAGGGATGGATGGTTATAACTATTTTTATCCCACTCAGTTAATCGGTAATTCATATATCCCACAAATTGTACTGGTTTCGCTGACACGGAGCGGAGAAAGTATTGCTCGTGATTACGGATTGGAAGAAGTGGAAGAAATAACCCTGAAATGGCCGGAAAATTATTTTGAATTCGAATTTTCAGCGCTTAGTTTCATACAACCCGAAAAGAATGAATATGCTTATATCCTGGAGGGATTTGACAATGAATGGAATTACGTTGGTACGCGTTCGTATGGACGTTATACTAATCTGACCCAGGGAAACTATAAATTACGTTTAATTGCATCCAATAATGACGGAATCTGGAATACCAATGGGAAGGTCATTAATGTTCATGTTATCCCAGCTTGGTGGCAATCACAGTGGTTTCGTATTTCAGCTGCAATGCTGGTGACGCTGGCTGTGATCGCGATTTTCAGGCTTCAGGTTGGTAGTGTGGAGCGTTATAACCGCAAACTTACCAAGGAAGTACAGGACCGCACCAGTGATATCGAAAGACGTCGCAGAGTGGCAGATGGATTAAGAGAGATATTGATACGATTGAATTCTGACCTGCCGGTCAGGGAGAGCATCGATTTTATTGCCTGCCAGATCGGAGCACTGCTATCTGCCCGGAGTGTGGTAATCATCGAAATAAAAAGTGAAAGGAGAATTAGACCACAGATCATTTATCGGAAAGATAAATGCAATGAAGAAGAGAATATTCCCTCAGATTTTCCAATCGGCATTCCTGATGATGTGGTCGAACAAATCACACGCCAGATAAAAATTCATAAAGATTTTTCAATTAGAAGAGGAGATGTTTCATTTCAATCGACCATGTATACGGGCGTGCCGATCTACCTGGGAGGCGAGATATTTGGCGGGTTGATCATTCAGCATGGCAATCTGGAAATACGCCACGAAGAATTGGAGTTGTTGAAATCTTTCGCAGATCAGGTCGGTCTAGCGATCGGTAATGAATTGTTACGTACTAAAGCGGAAGAGATGGCGGTGGTCACCGAACGGAACCGCATTGCGCGCGATCTGCACGATGCCATTACACAGACCCTATTTTCAGCCAATCTAATCGCTGAAACGATCGCCGAGGTATGGAGCCAAGATCGTGATAAAGCCATGCATTTGATAAAAGAAATGCGCCAGCTCAACCAGAGCGCTCTAGCAGAGATGAGAACATTACTTTTGGAATTACGTCCCTCATCGGTCATTGAAACCAACATGCTGGATTTGCTAGATCAACTTGCAAATGTACTGAGGGGGCGGGCGGGCTGCCAGGTTGAGTTGACGGCTGGAGAAGTGTGTGAGGTACCAGATGCTGTTCACGTGGGGATATATCGTATCGCGCAGGAGACGATAACGAATATAATGAAACACGCCAATGCCACCCATGTGCGTATACAATTAAGCTGTAACAAAACCAAAAATAAAAGAGGCACACACCTTCGTAGAAGGATCGAATTGCAAATTGAGGATAATGGCAGGGGGTTCAATCCTGAGCTGTTATCTGGTGGGCGATTTGGTTTGAGTAATATGCGCCAACGGGCGACGGCAATTGGAGCGGATCTGATCATTCATACTGACGAAGGATCAGGAACGACCATACAGGTAATCTGGCAGGAAAGTGAGGATACAACCGGGAATGGAAAATAAGATCAAAGTTGTGCTGGTGGACGACCATGAAGTTGTGCGCAGGGGATTGTCATCTTACCTTAATATAACCAATGACATTATTGTTGTTGGAGAGGCCAGCAACGGACAGGAAGCTATCGAGGTGTGCGAAAAAGTAAAACCGGATGTTGTGCTGATGGATCTGGTAATGCCCGTGAAAGACGGTATTGAAGCCACCAAAGAAATTTTGGCACAATTTCCAGAAACAAAGATCATTGCATTGACCAGCTTCAAAGAAGCTGACATGGTACAGGATGTGATGCATGAAGGAGCTCTGGGGTACCTGCTCAAAAATGTCAGTGGTAAGGAACTGGCAAATGCAGTTCGTTCGGTCTATCGGGGGGAACCCGCCCTGGCACCAGAGATCACCAGGGATTTTGTGATGGGAATTCAAAAACCCCGTACCGGTGATGATCTGACGGAACGTGAGATGGAGGTATTGAAATTGTTAGTGGAGGGATTAAGCAACCCTGAAATAGCTGACCGCTTGGTGATCAGCCGGTCAACTGCACGGGCACACGTGAGCAATATTTTGGCAAAATTAGAAGTGTCAAATCGGGCTGAAGCGGTAGCATTAGCGCTTCGTAAACGTTTGGTGAAATAGTCCAACTGTATAATATGAATATTACCCCTGCGGATAATGGCAGCAGGGGTTTTTTATTTTAAATTGTATAGGTCAAAAACTATAAGGAGGTGTGACGCAAATTTTAAGTTTGACAAATTTCAGCTAATGAATAAAAAAAGAGGAGAAGATAAATGAAGTCAAAATGGTATCTGTTGTTAACGATCCTTGTGATCCTGTCCACTTTGCTGGTATCCTGTGGACCGGCAGCGCCAGCATCAGAATCAACTACTTCAACAGGCTCTGACGAAGAGACCGGTGAAGAGATGATCAGTGCCAAATCTAAAGATCCCACAGTATGGCTGGAAGCAACATTCGGTGAACCGGATACGTTTGATATCACCCACGCCTATGAATCAGCAGGTGGCGAGATCATCGAAAATGTATATGATCGTTTGTTATGGTATAAAAAAGATTCTGTCACAGAATTTGTTCCATGGCTTGCCACAGAAGTTCCATCGCTTGAGAATGGTGGTATTTCTGAAGATGGTATGACCTATACCTTCAAGATTCGCAGTGGTGTTAAATTCCACGATGGAAGCGATATGAGTGTGGAGGATGTTGCTTACAGTATGGTACGTGGGATCATGGCTGGGGGTACTGATTCACCCCAATGGATGTGGGTGGAACCTTTCTTTGGCGCCGGTTTATTGGATGTGACCGAACTGGTGGCTGCTTATGATGCCGGTGTGGCATTGGATGACCCTCAGGCAATCTATGATTACACCATCAGTGCCGAGGCAGATATTCCCTATGATGACCGGGATGCATTAAAAACGTATTCCCCAGAAACACTGGCAGCAGTTTGTGAATTTGTAAAATCCAAAGTTGTGGCAGATCCTGAAGCCAATACTGTATCTTACAGTCTGGCACAACCTTGGGCACCTTTCCTATCCACTTTCCTGGGCTACTGGGGCAGTATTCAGAGCCAAGCATGGGTAGGGACAAATGGTGGTTGGGATGGCGATTGCGCTACCTGGACTGATTACTATGCCTGGTCGGCGGAAGAATTGAACCAATATCCCATTGGTAATTCAGCTATGGGAACCGGACCTTACAAACTCGATCACTGGACCCCCGGCGAAGAAGTTGTTTTGACCGCCAATGAAGATTTTTGGTTGACTGATCCCGCATGGGATGACATGCCCACCGGACCTGCACAACTGAAGACCGTCGTCATCAAACAGGTTACCGAATTCAGCACTCGCCTGGCTATGGCACAAGCTGGAGATGCCGATAACTTGCTGGTCGGTTCTACTGAAGATTGGCCTATTTTAGATGGTTTTGTGGGTGCCGAGGAAACTTATGAAGAGTACATGGCAGGAGAACCTGCAGTAGTAGTTGACCCTGAACAACCATTCATTAAGATCTCTGATATCTTGGCAGTCAATAACCGCACCGATATCGGGTTTTCATTCCAAGTCAATACGGAAGGTGGGAACTCGTTCATCGGCAGTGGAAAATTGGACGGTGATGGAATTCCAGCGGATTTCTTCTCTGATGTGCATGTACGTCGTGCATTTGCATACTGTTTCGATTACGACACCTATTTGAACGATGTTCTGCAGGGTGAAGGTGTGCGCGCCCCAACACTGATGCTACCTGGCATGGCTGGCTATGATGAAAACGCACCGCAATACACTTACGATATCGAGAAATGCCGTGAGGAACTGAAAGCATCGAGCTGGGTTTCTGAAGATGGTACGCAGCTATATGACCTCGGGTTCCGTTTCTCAGCAATTTACAACGTCGGCAACACCCAGCGCCAAACTATTGCGGAGATCATCCAGGCTGGTATGCAAGAAGCCGGTACCCAATTTGTGGTGGAGGTGGTTGGATTACCATGGCCAAGTTTCTTGCGTTCGATCAATGCCAAGAAGGTCCCGATCTTCATCATCGGCTGGATCAGCGACTACTATGATTCTCATAACTGGGTTAATACCTTTACGGTTGGCTACTATACCTTCAAGCAATCCTTCCCAGATGAACTGCGGCAAGAGTTCAACACCATTGCAGTTGAAGGTGTACAGATCTCTGATCCGGAAGAGCGCGATGCATTCTATAAAGAAGTTTTCAATGAGAAATACTATGAGACTGCGCCGGCTATTTTGCTCTACCATTTGAAGAATCGCGCATATTTGCAACCATATGTGAACGGTTGGTACCAAAACGCTGCATACTCCAACAAGTGGTACTACCCTCTATCGAAAGACTAGTCGATTATTGGATGAAAGAGAGTTCTCTCTTTCATAATACTTGATCCGCGCACCTGAAAATCGGTCAGCACTGCGCGGATCACCAAGCAAGCAGCTGGGGACGGATCACCCTCCAGCTGCTTTTTGATTTTCTGGGCGCTTGCAATTCTCATCTTACTTCTGATACAATTTTTGGCTCTTGGAGATTCATGGAAGATATAATCATCATTTTTATCATTGCTATCAGTCTGGCAATGGATTGCTTTGCAGTTTCCTTAGGCATAGGATGTACTTCAGTACCATGTAATGCCCGATCCATTTTCAGACTGGCATTTCATTTTGGACTTTTCCAAGGTGGGATGGCATGGCTGGGATGGTTTATTGGTAATACGATCTTGCCATACATCGAAGCCTATGACCACTGGATTGCGTTTTTCTTACTAGTGTGGATAGGGATCCGAATGATAAAAGAAGGCTTATCAAGTAAACCAGAAGAGATTACCGGGGATCCTACACGGGGCGGGACTTTAATCATGTTATCCGTCGCGACCAGTATTGATGCTTTGGGAGTGGGATTGAGTTTGTCGATGGTTGAAAGTGATGTTCTATTAGCCGGGTTGATGATCGGAATTGTTTCAACCATTTTCACTGTCCTTGGTTTGAAATTCGGAAAAAAACTCAACCGGCGATTTGGCAGGAGAATTGAAATTCTAGGGGGTTTGATCTTGATCATCATCGGTACCCGTCTGGTGCTTACTCATATGATCGGATAAATGGAATATTGATTCAATGGAAAATCTTCAGACTGATCTGTAAAAATTTGGAGTTATAGAAGTATAAACGTTTAATAAACACGACGCCATAAACACGATGCCGGACTGTTGGGAAAACTTCAAAAGTGGACACATAAAAACTTTAAAAGTGAACTGTGAAATTTTCCGAAGCTGGACGAAACTTCAAAAGTGAACTGACTTATCAACACTTGAGATGGGGATATTCAAGGAGTGAAGCAGCCTGTC
>JAAZNC010000017.1 GCA_012798455.1 Chloroflexota bacterium
ACCCCAGCCTTCTATCGTCTTGGTTTGCTCTTTATCCTGATTATCTAGAATGAAGTATGACAAATTACTGCGATAGTGTTTTGCCACATTCAAAGAACTGGGGACTTCTCCTAATTCTCTGAACATTTTCGCTGCAGGTCCCTTGAGCGCATGCTCCCCTATCAGTGGAGATACCGCTAGAATCTTCTTTTGTTGGATAGCATCTCCAATTTCTTTGATTTTGATGATTGGATCAATGCTCACAAAGGGGTTGGAAGGGCAATAAATGATCGCATCTGCTCTTTTTATGGCTTTGATCGCTCGCTCGGGTACCTGTGCTTTCCTGATTCCCGCAAACTCTATTTTGGTTATTTCTGGTTTGAATTGATACTTTACAAAATACTCCTGAAATGGCAGTCTTCTCCCGTCGCGAGTGTGGATGAAAGTACACACCGGGCTATTGCTCATTGGGCAGACCGATACTGTGATTCCCCATTTTTTGCAAAGATCGCTGGTAATCTGTGATAGTAATTCTCCCTTTTGCATTCGCTGGGTTCGTAGCAAATGAGTTGCCATGTCCAGATCACCTAAATTGAACCACCCTTCATCCCCTAGTTTTTTTATTTCATCCAGGGTTTGCCAGCTCTCCTTGGCTCTACCCCAACCGGTCTCTGGATTTGCCAAGCCAGCCAGGGTATAACACACTGTATCCAGGTCAGGACATATTTTTAATCCGTAATGCTCAAAATCATCCCCTGTGTTGACGACCACTGTCAGATCAGATGGTGGCAGGCATTCTGCCAATCCATCCACCATTTTTGCTCCACCTACCCCACCGGCAAAAGCGACGATTTTCATTTTCTGGATGTCCTCCTTAGCGGAACAGGTCCTCTTTTTTTTCACGCAGTATGTCGGTCAATTTTGAGTTAACGAGAGGATAAGGGAATCCTCGCACATGCACGATCGGGATCATTTCGTCTGCTTGCCCCATCAACAGCGAAGCTGCAGCTGCCAGCTCATCTGCTGCACCAACCTGCGTGATCTTGAGGTGAAATCCGAACAGGTCTTCCTTTCCTCGCATATCCACAATGCCAGGCACACCAGCCAATCCGATAGTGATACCCACCGTTCCCTTCCGCCAGGCCCTGCCGTGCGAATCGATGATCAGAATTCCGATCCTCTTGCCTGTTTTCTTGTACAAGTAATCTTGTATCATACGAGCCGATTGATCCGGGTTGCTAGGTAACAACAGGTACCAATCTTCATCTTTCCCCCAATTCCCGTGTACATTGGAATGATCGATCCCGGCATTTGCGCAGATAAATCCCAGTTTATGTTCAACGATCAGGGTGTTTTCTTTCACACGCACGATCTCATTACTCTCAGAAAGGATCAATTCGACCAGGCGGGCATCTTTTTTGCAGATCTGGGCAATTTCTTGTGCCTTTGCAGAGGGTTCTACGCTTTCAAGGTTGATCAATCTGCCTTCCGCCTTGGATACGATCTTCTGGGTGATCACCAGAATATCCCCATCCTCCAGTTTCAGTTGCAGTCCCTGTAAAGTTTGTGAGATGATTTCACCCAGATTTTGTCCGGCTTCGATCAATGGCAGCCCTTCCAGTGGAAGTAAACATAAAGCGTTACGTTTCATAAACTGCTCTGGTTTGTTTTATTCTTCCAACCCAATGATTCTGATTCCTGCAGAATGGACGCCGAATTTTTTGTTGATATTGATCAATACCGAGGTCATCCCTTCGCTCACAATCGAATTCTGCAGTGCTCCGGCATCAAAGCCTTTCATTCCTGCGTCAGCGACCAATTGCAGCACGAGATTTTTAGCTTCAGGGTCATCTCCGCATACCAACACATCGCTGATCTGAGCCTTATCATCCATCAACTTTTCATAAGATACATTTTGAAAAGCCGAAATTACCTTTACATCTTCTCCCAATACCGCCTGTGCTTCCATCGCGGCACTACCTGCCGCTGGAATGTGAACAGTGGATACTTTGGGCGGCACTAATGGTACTGTGACATCTACCACGATCTTTCCTTGCACCGCATCTTTGATGGTTTCCAGGGTTGCAATATGAGCCGCAAATGGCACGGTTATCACGATAAGTTCTGCCTGTTTTGCCGCATCCATATTTTGTAGCCCGATTACCAGGTTTATTTCCTTATTTTCTGTATTTAATTCTTTTGCGATACGCTGTGCTTTTTCAAGTTGACGTGACCCGATGGTTACCGCATGCCCGGCTTTTGCCCAGCGATAAGCCAACCCTTTTCCTTCTTTTCCTGTTCCACCAATGATGGCAATTTTCATGAACTGTCTCCTGTTCAATTTTATTGGAATTGTTGGTTATACCTTTCCCATACTCTAGGAGCTAATTTCAACGCTTCGAATGAAATTTTTTTCTCATCTAAGGTCAGAATTTCTCGATCTTTCATCAAGATTTTCCCATCCACGATGGTTGTAGTCACCATGCTGTTCTGGAAACCGAATACCAAATGCCATGGGAGATTCCCCGCTTGCATTGGCGTGAATGGATGATAGTCTACCAACATCATATCTGCTTTGGCACCCTCCTGGATGCCGCCCACCTGATTACCACTCAGTTTCTTCACCAGTGCAGCATTGTTGTACCATGCCATTTCTGCGATTTTGTCTGCTCCCATACGTCGCGGATCTTTATGCCACAATTTATGAGCCAAATAAGCAGCCCTCCATTCATCCCACATGCTGTTGGAGAAACCATCGTTTCCCAGGCAAACTGGTATTTCCAGATGTAGCATAGATTCTATCTGTGGCAGTCCCACTGCATTGTTCATATTGGAGCGTGGTTGGTGCGATACCCACGCTTCTTTCTCTTTTATCAGCATCATTTCTTTGGCATCGATATGCACGGCATGCACAATGATGCTGGCGGGATTCAAAATACCGAAGTCATTCAACCGCTCAATTACCCTTTTCCCACAGCGCGCTAGGCTATCGAACTCATCTACCTGATGTTCTGCAACATGAATATGGAATCCAAAACCTTCCGGTATGGCAGCTGCACATGCTTCCAGAGTGTCATCATCCAACGTCAGGCTGGCGTGCAGCCCAAAGGTCGGGAATATTCGTTCTGGATAACCCCCGGCTTGATATTTTTTTATGAAACGTACATTCTCCCGTATCCCGGCTTGTGCTTTTTCTTTTCCATCGCGGTCAGTCACCTCATAACAGGTAGAAATGCGGAGTCCGCTTTCCAGTGCCGCTTGAGCAATATCATCCAGAGAACCTTCGATGGCATTGGGAGAGGCGTGATGATCGATAAGGGTGGTGGTTCCATGTCTGATTGCATCCAACATGCAAACCAACGCCGAGTAATAAACCGCTTCATGGTCTATTGCTTTATCCAACCGCCACCATAACTTGTCCAGTATTTCAGGAAAATCAGCGGCAGGTCTGTCTGGAATTCCCATCCCACGTGAATAAGCCCCGTAAAAATGTGTATGGGCGCAAATAGCTCCCGGCATGAGCAGTTGTCCATTTGCATCGATTATTTCTTCTTTTTCAAACACTTCATTAGGGAACGTTCCTGTGCAGATCTTTTCGATCTTGTCTCCTTTTACATAAATAGAACCATTCTCAATGATCTCATTGGGGTCGCTACAGGTAACAATATTTGCGTTTTTTATGATCATTTTCTAATACCCTGTTCATTCAAATTATTGTAGCATAGCGCGAGAAAACAAGTTTCTTCATAATGTAATATAATCTGCCTAACTGTGCATGGAGACAAAGATGACAAATACTTCACCCTTAAATAAAGCAATTGACCATTTCCAATCAAATTATGATCAGTATTTCAAGAAGTTCAAGGAATTTTTGAAGATCCCGTCCATATCTGCTGATTCTGCATATAATGGCGACATTCAAAAAGCAGCTACCTGGTTGGCAGATTATCTCAAACAAATGGGAATGCAATCTGTTCAGATATTTGAAACCGTAAAGCATCCTATTGTTTATGGCGAATATCTTAAAGCCGGTGCGAATAAGCCCACTATTTTGATGTATGGACATTACGATGTTCAGCCCCCTGACCCCATGGATGAGTGGAAGAGCGGACCTTTTGAACCGGTCATCGAGGGCGAAAACCTCGTTGCCCGTGGGTCATCGGATATGAAAGGGCAGATTTTAGCGGGTCTGTACGCAATTGACTCAATCCTTGATGCAGATGCCCTCGATGTTAACTTGAAATTCATTTATGAAGGAGAAGAAGAGATCGGTTCTCCTTCAATCGTTGATTTTATCAAGGAACACAAAGATCTATTGAAATCTGATTTTTGTCTGAACCTTGATGCAGGCATGCTAGCCGCAGATAAACCCACCATTGTATATGGGTTGCGTGGGTTGGCTTACTTTGAGATCTACGTCCAGGGACCTGACCATGATCTGCATTCAGGTCTTTTTGGCGGTATTGTTTATAATCCTGCTCAGGCACTAGCAGAATTGATTGCCGGTATGAAAGATAAGAAGGGTAAGATCTTGCTGCCCGGTTTTTATGATGCGGTCATCCCTATTTCCGATGCTGAACGCAGAGAATTGGCACGTCTGAATCTGGATGAAAAGTTTTATATGGAGCAATCCGGTACCAGCCAGCTATTCGGCGAAACCGGTTACACACCGGTTGAACAGATCGGTGCCCGCCCCACATTGGATGTGAATGGATTCCGCGCTGGATATATCGGCGAAGGTCCTAAGACCGTCATCCCATCAACAGCCATGACAAAGATTTCCACCCGTCTTGTACCAAACCAGACCCCTAAAATGGTTTATGACCAGTTGGTGCAATACATGCAGGAACACGCTCCTTCTCAGGTGAAATGGGAAGTGAAACAATTATCCAGTGACCCAGCCAGTGTGGCAGATCGTGATTATTATGCCACCCAGTGTTTTGTGAATGCACTTAAAGAAGTATGGGGGGTTGATCCGGTGTATAAACGAGAAGGCGGCAGCATTCCTATCGTCTCCCATATGAAGGAACTCCTTGGAATCGAATCGGTATTGAGCGGTTATTGCCTGCCGGGTGACCTGATCCATAGCCCTAACGAACATATCCACCTTCCCACCTGGAAGAATGGCATTCTTGCCACCATTCACTTCTTATATAACCTTGGAAACAACGATGCCTGCTAAGCAGACCAACCCCATGACCATGGAGAGCTACGGGGGGCAAGCACTCATTGAAGGCATTCTCATGCGTGGTAGAAAATTTCTCACTGCTGCTTTCAGATTGCCGGATGGTAATATTAGGATCGTTGAAGAAGAATTGACTGGCATCTATAAAAACAAGATTCGTGATATTCCATTTCTGCGTGGTTTGGTGATCTTGTGGGATTCACTGGTACTTGGTATGAAATACCTAACCCTTTCTTCCAATTTTCAGGTAGGAGAGGAAGAGGAAAAGATCGAAGGTCCGGCGCTTTACCTCACCCTCGCGGTTTCTCTGGTGTTTGCGATCGCCATTTTCTTCTTTCTACCAACCTTACTGGTGCAATTGATGTATAGAGTAACATCTTCAAATGTCTTGATCAATTTTATCGAAGGTCTTGTCAGGTTGATCATCATGATCTTGTATCTATGGTTGATTCGCAAGATGGATGATATTATGCGCGTTTTCTCCTATCATGGTGCTGAACATAAAACCATATCGGCCTATGAGCATGGTGAAAAATTGGAAACTTCCAGTATTCAGAAATACTCCACTGCTCACCCGCGTTGTGGAACATCCTTCTTGCTAAGCGTAGCGATCATTTCTATCATCGTTTTTTCTCTGGTTTCCATTCCAAATATCGGCCTCCGTTTATTGAGTCGCATTGTACTGGTCCCGGTGGTTGCCATGCTCTCTTACGAATTTATCCGTTTCCTTGGCAAACACGAAGAAAATTCTTTCGTCCGTTTTATTTCCAAACCCAATCTGGCGCTACAAAAACTGACCACCAATGAACCAACCGACGAAATGGTAGAAGTAGCAATAGCTGCTTTCTCCCGTCTCTTGATATTGGAAAAACAATAAAAACTTGTCATAATGAGTAATAAAGGTGATCTATGAACATTATAGAAAAAATCGAACAGGATCTGCATACTGCAATGCGTGAAAAAGATGCGGTTATGGTTCGTGCTCTCCGTTTGGCAATGGCTTCCATAAAATATGTCGAAAAAGAAAACCGTGAACCTCTTGATGATTTGGGAGTGATTGCAGTATTGCAAAAAGAGATCAAAATCCACAACGAAACTATGGAAGAAGCCAAAAAAGGTGGACGGCAAGATCTTGTGGCTGAATGTGCCACCGATATCGCAATTCTTGAGAAATACCTCCCTGCTCCAATTTCCGAAGCTGAGTTAGAGGAATTGGTGAAGAACATCATCCAGGAGACTGGAGCTACTTCTATAAAGGAAATGGGAAAGGTCATGCCCCTCGTAGTACAGCAGGTAAATGGCAGAGCCCCCAATAACCTCATCAGCCAGATTATTCGTAAATTCCTGGCGGGATGAGCTATGCAGGCATTGCATCCTAGAATAAATCTGAAATCGTTCATAACCTTTCTTGCATTCGCTGTGTTATGCTTTGCATCGCTGGTGTTGCCTTTTACCTATCGTCAATCACCGGTGTCATTGAATGTCGGTAGTGTTTCCACTCAGGACATTCGTGCTCCCCAAACTTTCACGTTCGTCAGTGATTCCCTTACTGAAACCGCACGTGACCAGGCTGAGAAGGCTGTCCTTCCTGTTTATCTGGCAGCCGATCCTGCTATCAGCCGCCAGCAGATCGAGAATATGAAGGGTGTCCTTAATTACATCAGTTCGGTACGTGCAGATGGGTTCGCCACTTATGAGCAAAAGATCTCCGACTTACAGGCGCTGGAAAACGCTACCATCACCAATGAAATAGCAGAGAACTTACTATCTTTCAACCAAGACAAATGGCAGGCTGTTCAAAATGAGGCACTCTTTGTCTTAGAAGAGGTCATGCGCAGTACTATTCGGGAAGATCAAATCACCCAGGCAAAACGTAGTGTCCTTCCTCTGATCAGCTATTCATTCTCTTCCTCAGAGACTGAAATAATCAATACTTTGGTGACTCCCATGGTGGTTGCCAATAGTCTCTTCAGCAATGATAAGACCAATGAAGCCATCGAACAGGCGCGTGCAGAGGTTGAACCCGTCACCAAAACATATATCTCCGGAGAAACTATTGTTTCTACCGGTCAGGTCATCACTCCCATCATTTGGGAAGCATTGCAGGAGCTAGGACTGATTTCTCCACAGAGTGAGATATTGAAATATGTTTCATCCGGACTGCTGGTTTTTGCCGTGGTGACTATGGAATATTTGTATGTACTGCGCTACCGCAGGAGTCTTTTACAATACGATTACAAAAGTTTGCTGAGCATCTTGGGATTATTCGTTATCTTCCTTTTCCTTGCTCGCATTTTCATCTTGAATCGGGCAGTGGTCCCGTATATCTTCCCTATTGCTGCTTTTGGACTGACCATTTCAAGTCTTGTTAATTACGAAGTGGGTATTCTTTTTTCTATTGGTCTGAGCACATTCACCGCTTATGGGCAGAGCAATTCGGTTGAATTGACCCTGTTCTATATTCTTGCCACCATTGTTGCCATATTCGTGCTGCAGCGTGGGCGTCGGATCACCATCTTCTTCACTGCCGGTCTGATCCAGGGGCTGGTTGGTGCTGCTACGGTAGTGGCTTATCGCCTCATCTCAGCGTATTTTGACATGGAAGGAATCCTCACCCTGATCGGAGCGTCTTTCTTGAATGGTATGGCATCTGTTAGTCTCACCCTCATTTTGCAGTACGCTTTGGCAGCGTTGCTTGGAAAAACCACTGCCTTACAATTGATGGATCTATCCAGACCTGACCATCCATTATTACAATTGATCATGACCAGCGCTCCCGGTTCTTACCAGCACAGCCTGCAGGTTGCCAACCTGGCAGAACAAGCAGCCCGCAATATCGACGCTGATCCGTTGTTGACCCGAGTGGGAGCACTTTACCATGATGCCGGTAAAGCCCTCAACCCAGCTTTTTTTATTGAGAACCAGGTTTCTGGAAATATTGACACACATGATGATATGGATCCGGTTGATTCAGCTTCTACCATTATTAAGCATGTACACGATGGCATTAAATTAGCCCGCGAGTATCACCTTCCACCTCAAGTAGAGGCTTTTATATCCGAACACCATGGTAGCTCTGTCACTAAATACCAGATGAGCAAAGCCAAAGAGATTCACGCCATGGATGGAAAATTTGACCCAGCAAAGTTTGCATATCCCGGACCAAATCCGCGCTCACGTGAAACCGCCATCCTTATGATGGCTGATAAAGTGGAAGCGCGTGCCAAAGCAGAAATTCCCAAGAACGATGAAGACCTGACCAACTTGATCAACTCATCCATTGACTCTATTTTGCGGGAAGGGTATTTGGATAATACCAGCCTTACCCTTAAAAATATTCAAACCATCAAAGAATCCTTCTTCAATACATTGAAAAACACTTATCACCCACGCATTCAATATCCGAAATGATTGAAATAACAGTTTCCCCATATAATGTCATTGAATTCGACCATGCTCTGATCAATCATCGGGCACAGCAAGTTTTTTCATTGCTACATCTCCAAGAACAGGTTGTAACGCTACATATCTGCACCGATGAAGAAATACAAACCTTGAACAAACAATATCGTAATATGGATTCCATCACTGATGTACTCTCTTTTAATCTAGACTACTTCGATCCACAATTAGAAAAATATTATTTAGGGGATATCGCGATCTCCCTACCTGAAGCACATTTTCAAGCGCAGCAACATCGCCAATCTTTGGAAGATGAAATCACATTTTTACTGATACATGGGCTATTACATTTAAAAGGCTACGATCATGCGGATGTTGATCAGGAAGAAAGAATGTTCTCGTTGCAAGATAATATTTTTTCACAGGTTATGGAAAATAATGAATAATCGGAAATTCTCGATCAAACAATCTTTCCAGTTTGCCTTTGATGGCTTCCTCTACGCGCTTCGAACACAGCGCAATCTGCGCATTCAATTAATCGCAGCCATCGTGGTGATAACGCTGAGCACTTTCTTACCAATGAATATGATTGAATGGGCAATCCTTTTCTTGCTTATTGCTTTGGTCATAGTAGCGGAAATTCTTAACACCGCCATCGAAAAGACCATTGACCTTATTGTGACCGAATATAACCCGCTGGCAAAAACGATAAAAGATCTCAGTGCCGCTGCGGTTTTATTTATTGCTCTGACGGCAGTCGTGGTGGGTCTCTTTATTTACCTTCCCAAACTATTGCCCATCTTCCATAGATAAAAGATAAGAAAAACGGATTCCACCGCTTCATTACACTAATTCAGATAATCCTTGAGATTATGCTCTACCGCATATGCTGCAGCTTCAGCTCGGTTGCTCACATTCAATTTTGACAGAATGCTGCTCACATAGTTTCTCACGGTGCCCTCTCCCAAGAAGAGATTTTGCGCAATATCACGGTTGGTCTTGCCTTCTGAAACCAGTTTTAAAACCATTTTCTCTTGCTGGCTTAGATTGGAAAAAGCAGACGCTTCTTCCTCCCTCACCGCTTTCCGTACTTCCTGAAAGACGCGCTGGGTTACCGCTGGATCAAGCGATGCTTCTCCACGCGCTACAGATTCAATGGAGGTGATCAGGTCTTTGGCATTGATCTGTTTCAGCACATACCCCGAAGCACCGGCTTTGATAGCAGAAAAAAGCATCTCATCTTCGGCAAACGAGGTAAGCATGATGACCTTTGTTTCAGGAAACTTCTTAGTGATCTGTTCACAGGCTTCGATGCCTGACATACCCGGTAAGCGAATATCCATCAATACGATGTCCGGTTTATAAGTTTCGACTTTTTTTATAGCATCCAATGCATTATCTGCTTGCGCAATCACCTCGTACTGGGAATTTTGTTCAAGTAACGAGATCAACCCTAATCTGACGACTTCATGGTCATCCACGATCATTATTCTATTTTTCGGCATTCAACCTCCATTTTATGAATTTTCAATTTCCAGTGTCACTGGACAATGATCAGATCCGAAGACCTCATCATGGATAGTCACATCTTTAACTTTTTCTACCAGTACTGTTGAGATCAAATAATAATCAAGGCGCCAACCTATATTCCGCTCTCGGGCTTTGAAGCGATAGGTCCACCAGGAATATTGCTCCCGATCAGGATATAGACATCTGTAGATATCGACTAGGTTGTGTTCCAAATAACGGTCGATCCATACTCTTTCTTCGGGTAGAAAACCAGTGTTTTTTTCATTCTCTTTTGGATTCTTCAAGTCAATTTCTCTGTGCGCAGTATTGAAATCTCCTGTGATGACCACATTCTTTCCTTTCTCATGCAGCGCATCGCAGATGTCAAGTAGTTCTGCATAAAATTCTAGTTTGAATGGCACTCTGGCATTCTCCTGTCCCCCGTTAGGAAAGTAGATATTGAACAGTTCGAAATTGGGATAACTGCTGTGAATGACCCTACCTTCCACATCGAACTTTTCGATTCCCAATCCCATCGCCATGTTCACTGGGTCATCGAAATAGAACGTAGCTACCCCACTGTAGCCAGGTCTTTCAGCGGCATTCCACATCACTTTATATCCCAGATCAAGGATGGATGTCAGGTCAACTTGTTCAAATTTCGCTTTCACTTCTTGTAGGCAGAGCACATCGGGTCTGTAATCTCCTATCCAAGTCGTGATATCTTTTTTCAATGCTGCTCTAATCCCATTGATGTTCCAGGTTGTAATTTTCATGTTTCTCACTGTGGTAAACTTAATTAGCTTCTTGAGTTAATTGTAGCAGATTGGAAGCTCATACACAAAATATGCGCAGGAAATTATTCGTCTCTTTCATTACCATTCTTCTTGTTCTGACATGCAATATAAACAGCAGTTTTGCGCAAGATACTCCAACCTACCCTGTATACGTTGTCCAACCTGGTGAAACACTGACAGAGATCGCTAACAAATTCAATACTACGGTTGATGCCATCATCGATGTCAACGGTATTGTAAATGCAGATCTCATTTCTGAAGGTACTGAATTGATGATCCCGGGTTTGGAGGGGATTAGTGGTAGACTGGAAACCCATGCAGTCAACGTGGGAGAAACGTTGGAAGATTTAGCATTATCCAACAATATCCCCTTATCTACCTTGCTTTCTCTAAACAAGATCACATCTCCTAACGAAGTATATATCGGTACCAATCTGATCATTCCAGTTGCCAGTCAGGAATCCAATCTGTTGGTTGCAGCCGATATCCAACCGCAAGACACACCTATTGAAACAGCTGTACGTCTTCTACAAAATCCCTGGGTTTTATTGTATTGGAACGATCTCCGCACCGGTAATTCTCTGATTACCAATACACCGGTCTTTGCTGAGATCAATCCTGATAAAGCTGTCAGTTTGATCTCTCCCATAATTCGCGATGTTGATATCTCGCCACTGCCTCTGGTGCAGGGCACTACCATTGTGGTTACCGTTCAAACTGCCCAAGCGCTTGAGCTGAATGGCATGCTTGATACATATACATTGCATTTTTTCCCTGATACAGATAGAGAAAATACCTATTATGCCATTCAGGGCATCCACGCTATGGCAGTCCCTGGATTGGTCAAATTCAACTTGTCCGGCAGCACTGATGGTCAGACTCTTTTTTCCTATGACCAGATGCTACTCCAGGAAGAAGGAATATTCATTAAAGACCCACCTCTCTATGTGCAGGATGAAACTGTTGACCCTGCTATTACCGGTCCGGAAGATGATTTGGTACGCTCTATCATTTCACAGGTTACCCCTGATAAATATTGGCAAAATTCTTTCCATTATCCGGTGGATGGCTCGGTGGAAGATGATACCATCGGCTTTATGTCAACCTTTGGAAATCGGCGTTCTTATAACGGTAGTGATTACACATACTTCCATTCAGGTTTGGATTTTGGCGTATATGTGAATAGCTTGAACATCTATGCTCCGGCAGACGGTGTAGTTGCATATACTGGTTCATTGACCGTCCGTGGGAATGCTACTTTCATTGATCACGGGCAGGGCATTTACAGTGGATATTTCCATCAAGCTGAGATAAAGGTAAATATTGGTGATCATGTACAGCAAGGGCAATTGATCGGCATCATTGGTGGCACTGGTCGTGTTACCGGTCCGCACCTGCATTGGGAGATTTGGGCAAATGGCGTCCAGGTCAATCCAGTTAATTGGGTCAATAATTCTTATCCGTAAAGGTCAAATGCCTAAGGTATAATATTTTGGTTCGAAAGGAATTTAGTAATTTCACATGGTTCTATCCAATATTTCTCTTAAAAACGCCTGGGACGATTTCCGTCTGAATGATGGCGACATCGAATTCATATACGCTTACCTGTTGGAAAAAGAAATACCCCTTCCCGCTTCAGACTTACTGGAAGCGGTGATAATGAATCGAATCAGAACAGAAAAAGAAGCCATCCTGAAGAAAACACAGGGCAAAGGAAAGATTTTCTTCCCAAAGGATTCATACGAGGTGAATGAAAACCTGGTTTTCCCTGGCTTTGATTGGAAAAATGGTAAAGTGACCGAGATTCGCAATGGGTTTAACCCTGAATATGAATCTTTTAAGGTCATCAAAGTCCGCTTTGATGATGGGCAAATCAAAGAAATAGCTTGCGAATTACCCACGCATACCTTGAATACTCCTGTCGATCTGATCGGTGCAGATCCCTCTTTTGACAAGGAAAAGATTCTATCTGAACACAAAGAAGATTTTTTGGAGCGGATAGAAGATGCGCTCGCCTCCAATGAAGACTTGGTGCAGATCGCCGGTTCCTGGTTTCCTCGCGCTCTGCTTGTGGATATCAATAATGGTTTTCTTAATTTGATCGAGGCTATTTTGGAAGAAACAAATGGCGGACCAATGACTACACCAGATTTGATGGGGCAGATCGAACTGAGCGCTTCCGAAAACCAGAAATTGGTCGAATTCTCTCTGAATTTGGCATTGCAGGAAGATGACCGTTTTGATGAGGTAGGTCCTTCCGGAGAAACGCTCTGGTATCTGCATTCCATGGAACCAGAAGATGTAAAAAATACACCTTTATTCCTACAATACAAATCAATATGTGAAACTGATCCTTCCACCACAGAATATCTGGATATGTTCGAAGGTAATATCGTTGATGAATTAGAAACACAAGAGCCCTTCATCAAAGAAGATTCCTTGACTTTCAGTTTGCTCTTCCCGCATTGGCGCGCTGGAACATTACCCCTTTCTAACCGTGTTACGCACATTTTCCCCACGGCTATTGAATCCCCTCGTATCCGTTTCGTTTTCCATGATGAGGAAAATGATGATCTCTTCAATGGATGGGTTGTTCGCAAAGAACGCTATGTATATGGGCTGAAGGATTGGTTTGATGAAAAGGGATTGATGCCCGGTAGTCTGATAACTATTAGCCGCTCTTCTCGACCTGGTGAAATCCTGATTCATAGTGAAAGGAGTCGCCAAAACAAGGAATGGTTGAAAACTGTTTTGGTTGGCACCGATAGAGGCATTGTTTTCGCCATGTTGAAACACCCCATTGAAGCAGACTTCAATGAGCGTATGTCGATCGCCATTCCTGATGTGGAAGCCCTTGACCAGATATGGAAAGATCGTGAGAAATTCAATTCTGCCAAAATGTTTTTACAGATCGCCCGCGAACTAGCAAAATTGAATCCGCAAGGTCATATCCACGCGCAAGAACTGTATGCTGCTATTAATGTGGTCTTTCGTTGCCCTCCCTCCCCGGTTTTAAATTTCTTGTTGACCAGTACTAACATCCAGCACCTCGGCGATCTGTATTTTCATATCAAAGAAGGAGAAGCTTAGTACTTATGAATCCATCCGGTTATTCCAGTTTGGTAAAACCCACTCTCGAAACTCCTTTCCACATCGATTTCGATTGGTGGATTGAGCATGATGCCAATTGGAGAGTATTCCTGCTTGATTTTCTGTGTGATGAACATCGTGCTATCTATGCTGAAAAAGAGCAGGATATCGAGATCGACTCTATTGACCCACAGACCGCTGAAGTAAAAAGAGTGGATGGCTTGTTGCATACCCTGGTTACCCATTGTGCTCAGCAAGAAGAATTCATATCGGGCAATAATACACTGGTAAACACTATCTTTAAAACTTTTTTAGCCAACGGAAATAACCCATTAAATTCACAACAGCTTGCTGACCAAACCGGTAAATCAGCAATCACCATTTTACGCACCTTCTCAGGGGCGCAGATATTTAAAGGCATCCGTCCCCTTCAAGAATAATGCCATCTTGCGGTATAATTTTGCCGCACGAATAAGTACATGCCCTCGTAGCTCAATAGGACAGAGCATTGGTCTTCTAAACCAAGGGTTGTGGGTTCGATTCCCGCCGGGGGCGCTCTTTTTGCAAGGTCGGATATCTTCCCGATTTCAGCACATTATTCTAAAAGAGAATTCTCGGTCCCTTTCTTTCTAGACAAGCACAAATGCATAAATTCCCGTGGCACTAATCTGAGCATACGCATTTCCATCTTCTATGTTAAGTGGCATTGTCATCCATGATCCCTGATTGTTATCAAAATACTGGATGGCGATTTGCATTCCGGTGGGAATAATCAATCCGTCCGGTAATTTGAAATTAATTGTCACACTCTCACCAAACTCGCCGATCTGTTTCCCTTCCTCATCTATTCCCTCAATTTCAAGCATGGAACCGAGAAAAATTGCATCGTTTAATGCAGCAGGTAATTGGCTTTCATCCGTTATATGCTTGAGATTTACCTGTCCGCCATCAACACTAGTATTTGCCGGAATTTCTATATTTATACTAGCGGGTTCATCTATCAATGTTTCGAAAAATTGAAAAACCAATGCTTTTTCCTCATTATTCAATTGGTTTAATGCATATATTTTTTCTTGTGCGCTCTTTTTGGCGATCTCTTTATATTCATTGCTTGTCTGTATACTTATGGAGAGGTTAGTTGTTTCATTTTTTCCTAATACAATATTTGAAACCACATTCCCATGATTATCTGTAGTGGTTGTAATGTTCTTTTCCCCTTTGCTTGGTTTAGGAGTTTGCGTAGAAGATGCTGTTTCGCATGCATCGCCTATGCCATCACCGTCACTATCCTGCTGATCTGGATTATATACAGTGGGACAATTATCGATATAACCACCTGATCCATCACTGCTTTGATAGATTAAATCACCATCCGGATCACTCAGCCACGGATTATGGATTGTAGTACTATTGGCGGTATCACACCCCGAACTACCGGGACCTTCGGAACACCCCCAATAGTTATATTTCGCATCAAAGATACCAGCATAATTATGAATCCCAATGACATTCCCTATGATGGTATTATCTCTTGCGGTATTGGAACTCGTCGGATCATTTGGATTATACTGGCTGATACCTTGATTGTTATCATGGAAGAAATTGTCGTTTATGGAATTATTGTTTGCATCACATAAGTATACTGCACTCGCAAACCACCAATCACCATCATAACCATAGATCTCGTTATTATAAATTTCATTACGATTGGCATTCCAGAGTTGGATCCCATAAGCTGATTCATCTGGTCCATTTTCTAATAAATAATTACCATAATCATAAATTACATTTCCTGAGATCATATTACCCTGGCTTGTTTTCGAATTATCCGCATACCCCACAAAGATTCCCTGCCGGTCAATATCAAATATTGTATTGTTCAATATTTGGTTATTGGAATTTTCTCCCCAAAGTAAAATTCCTACTCCGTTATTTCCCTTATAGTTTTTCTGAGCGTGAATGATATTATTTTGAAATGTTGAATTCGAGGTTTCACCAATAATCCCGTTATAACCATTGATGATTTCAAATCCATCCACTGTCACTCCATCTGCTGTGATGGTAATGACACTCCCTGAATCTGTCCCGTCAATGGTTGCGGAGGAATTCCCTTGTAAAGTAATGCCTTCTTTGTCTATATTTACGTTTTCTGTATAGGTACCACTCCCAACAGTCACAATCCCATTAACATCTGCCAAGGTGATCCCATCCTGGATGCTTGCTCCTTCAGAAATATTGACTAGAGATGCGTACACTCCATTGGAACCAGTTACATCAGCGCCAGATAGAAGGTTGAAAACATTCACAAAAACGCTCCCTCCTACACTTGTTAGCACTACTTTTTTATTAATATTAACTGTTTCATCATAGCTTCCAGTATCCATATACACGACTGCTCCGGAATAGGCAGCATTCACAGCATCTTGAACCGGTGTAGAGGTTTGATTGCATATTCCACCACTATACCCACTTGGAGCACTCCACCCACTGCAATTACTTTGATATGCAATTACTTTCGTTCTGTCACTTTGATCTTCAAACCATGGATCTGATTGGGACAATATGCTGATAGCTTCTTTTGCTCCCAACGGAATCTGTTCTTCATCTTCACCCACTATCACATAGCCTTTATCATTCATCTCACTGACAATATCATTAACAGCCTCACTGCTTCTTTGCGGATGAGTATCAGAATCACATATCTCTTCCACTTCAAAAGAATTTATTTGTTCTTCTTGTATATCTTGTTCTAATTCTTTATCATGTGGGAATTCCTCATTCTTTTCTTCGGGTTCCTCAAATATCGGTTGCTCTTGATTTTCAGTTTTTTTATTATCGTAATTAACTTCTATTTGGTCTACCTCTCCATCCGAAGGAGTTTCACCTACATCATTCCCCTCAGCATAGATTGGTCTTGGATAAGCCATCATTAATATTAAGCTGATTATCAGTACTACCATAAATTTACTCTTAATCACTCTTTCTTGATACATTTTTGCCTCCTTTTTTATGACGAGAAGAATGAATTGGATAACACGTGATAGTGATATCTAAAGAAAACCAAAATCAACCAATATGTCGATTTGGTTCTACTTTATCGATTCATCATCTACTCAGATTCTGGCGGCGCTTTTCAATTAAAGGGCTGTATTCCCCGTTCAATGCCCTTCGTAACAATTCCCTTCATTTATTATAGAATACTTTTTTCAAAAATGTCATTTTTACTTGACAATCGTGTGAGAAGTTGCTTTAAAGAATTATGTACAATCTATCATTTAGTGTATAATTCAGACCTGTTTAGGAAGTAATAGATCTCTTCGAAATGCGTGCTGCATTTCTTTCAAAAACCTGTGGCTTAAACACCACAGGTTTTTCTTAATGGATGATTCTCCGCATTTATGATTCCGTTAATCATTCTCAAATATGCTACACTATATAGTTAGGGTGTGAATGATCGGGTATGGAAGATGATCAGACATGGAAATCGACATTAATCTATTACATACGAAATTTTTTCTGCCCAAGGTAAGAGAATATCTTGTTCATCGAGCTAGGTTGACGCATTTGATTGAAGATGGAATTGACGGCAAACTAGTGCTCATTTCCGCTCCAGCCGGTTATGGCAAAACAAGCTTACTGGCAGATTGGATTCAAGAATTTAATCACCCCATCGCTTGGTTGACGATTGATGAAAATGATAATGACCCCGTCCGTTTTATCGGATATCTTTTCCATTCATTCTATAATCATGGATATACCCAACTTGAATCATTTTTGAACGATCATAAGAAATCTCTGACCGGAAATCTCCGCCAGGATATGGATATCTTGCTCAATGGCATTCTCTCTTCTTCTGAAGATATTATCATCGTACTGGATGACTATCACCACATCCATATCTCTGCTATCCATGACCTCATGAATTACATGATCGAGAATCTGCCCACCAACGCCCATATGATCCTTTCTACTCGCGCAGATCCACCTTTCAACCTCCCCAACTGGCGAGTGCGTGCTCATTTACGTGAAATTCGTAGAGCAGATCTGTGCTTCAATATGGCAGAAGCTCTTGAGTTTTTCAATGTATCATTGGGACAGTTTTTTACACGCAAGAATGCCCGCATTCTTACCAATAAAACCGAAGGCTGGATTGCTGGTATGCAGTTGGCAGTCACCGCCATTCGTTCCTTGCATGACCAGTACAGCGTCAACCTTTTTATCGATTCTTTTCGTGGCACCAATCGCTACATACTGGATTATCTGTTGGAAGAAGCATTGAAGAATTTGTCGGAAGAATACCGTAATTTTTTGCTCGCCACTTCTCTGCTCGACAAGATTTGTGCTCCTCTTTGTGATCATATTCTGCATTGGGATAAAAGCCAGCAGACCATCGAATATCTTGAAACGAATAATCTTTTTATCATCCCCTTGGATGACCAACGTACCTGGTATCGTTATCACCATCTTTTTGATGATCTTTTACAGAGTCAGTTGGATAAAATAGATAAAGATCGCATCATAACAATTTATCAGTCAGCTGCCGAGTGGTTCGAGGACCATCAAGAATATAACGAAGCGATTGATAATTATCTGCACGCTGGGGATATAACTGCAGCAGAACGATTGATCCAATTGCAATCTGCCCGTACTCTCAACCTTGGACAGTTCACTACCTTTGTAAATTGGGTACATCATCTTCCACAGGATGTGTTGTTTTCAAACTCAATACTTTGTACCTACTATGCCATTGCTCTTATCTTACAGGGTAGTTCTGATCAGGAAATTAAATTAATATTGCAAAATATGCGTTCTGGTTCTCATACCAATCCGAAGGAGTTGGCATTTGTGCAGGCCTTATTGGCGATCCTTCAGGGTAAACCACAAGATGCCGTCCAATTTTTGGATATGATCTCTGCAGATCCGCCATTTGATGACGAATTTTTATCAGGGTACCTTGATGTGATGCAAGCGTTGGTCTATTCTGGAGATATTTTCAACACGATTGAAAAGATCAAAAAGACCTATTTTAGAGCGAAAAACACCGGTAATTTATTGATTTCGGTCATCTCTCTTTCTTACCTAGGAGATCTATACCGGTTGCAGGGAAAATATTCTGAAGCTCGCAAAACATATCTAAAAGTCCTCCAAAACGCCACTATTGGCAATGAGGAATATCTTCCCGCTAGTAGCATGGCATTTCTGGGTTTGGGTGAGATCGCTTATCAAACAAATCAATTGGATGAAGCAGAAAATTATCTATTTAAAGGATTGAACTTGGCTGAACACTGGGAAGTAAGCCACTTTTTCGGTTTGTCAACTACGCTTGCACGCGTTCAGATTGCTCGTGGAAAGATACAGGACGCTCTTGAATCCATGCAGCAGGCAGAAAACCTCGCTATTAAATTCGATACTACTGAATTTGATGATTTTGTTGTTTCCTGTCGAGTTGCACAACTAAACCTGGTCATGGGAAACCTCGAAGAAGTAGAAGAATGGGTTGATGTTTGTCCAAAACCAGATCTTGATAGAATACATAGTCTGGATTCTTTTTCAATAATCTATGCCCCTATTCAAGATTTGTATGACTCAACACTAGCCTGGTTGCATTTGTATGAAGGGAATTTTTCAAAAGCTATCGAGATCTTTTCTTCCCTTTTCTTTTCAGCGAAACAAAATCATTTGGAAGAAATGATGGCTCACTATGCAGTCATGTTGGCAATAGCTCATGATAAGTTGGACAATCGTACATCTTCGTTGAAATACCTCCAAATCGCACTGAAACTCTCCCGAACTGAAGGATATATTCAGATATTTCTTGAACAAAACGAAGACATCCTTCATCTCTTATATGAAGCCGTGCACCAGAATATCGAACCGGAATTTGCCGGCAAGTTACTGTCACTTTTTCCTCAACTGGATCTGAAAAAAAACAGCACAAACTATTTTGAACTTGATGGTGAAATCATTGAATCGTTGAGTGATCGCGAATTGGAAATTCTCAAATGGATCGCTGAAGGTCTCTCCAATCAGCAAATTGCTTACAAATTACACCTGTCCCTCTCTACCGTAAAAGTTCATTCGTATAATATTTATCGTAAGCTGCACGTTCATAGTCGTATCCAGGCTGTTACCAAAGCTAAGATATTGAAGATTCTTCCCTGATCACAAAATAATACCTGAATAATACCTTCTCACGTTGAAGGTAATACCTGTTTTGCATTATTTTAAATTTAAAAATAAACGGAATCACTTTTCCAGTGAAAGAATTGAGTAATTACTATCAAATATGTGTCCAGGGTCATTTAGGGCAGAATTGGACTGATATGTTCCATGCTTTTCAAATCCAGTACAAAGAAAATGGAGTGACTGTGCTGACAGGACCAATTGTCGACCAAGCTGCCTTAAGAGGATTGCTCGACCATTTATTTGATCTTGGTTTATCAATTCTTTCAATCAGGAATTTAGGATTATATCCAGAGAGTAAAGTCACCTTCCCCTCATAGTGGGTACCCTCATTTCAAAGAAAGGAGAGAAATGATGATAAATACGAAACTTTTAAAGATGGGAGTTAATTATCTCGGCGATCATGGGCAATCACTAGCTTCTAAACCAGGCATTCGGAAATTTGCATTCGATCAGGTGAAGAAATTCGCCGAAAACGGTTATCGTAAAAATCTTGATCACCATCGTTTCTCAGTTGGTGAATGTGAAGATCGTTATGCTATGAGCCAAGCCATTATTGATACTGCCGAACGTATTCTTACCGCCCCTGATCCAATTTCTCCGGCGTATATCCGCAAACTCGCCGATATCATGGTCAATACCATTGTGATTGAGGGAGGTGAAATTTCGATTCAACAGTCTTTCAAAGCGCTGCATGGGCGCCGCCCGCCAGGTTTTATGGTTATCAGTCCCACCAAAGCCTGCAATCTGAAATGTAAAGGCTGTTATGCCAGTTCTTCTGAGGTCTCTATAGAAAGACTTGATTGGGATGTTTTTGATCGCATTCTTACCGAAGCGCGTGATCTCTTCGGTATTCGCTTCATTGTCATCAGTGGTGGTGAGCCTTTTACCTATAAAGACCATGGTAAAGATCTCCTGGATATGGTCGAAAAACATGATGACATATTCTTCATGGCTTACACCAATAGCTTGCTGATCAATGATGAAAAAGCACAACGTCTTGCAAAACTCGGCAATTTTTCTCCCGCTATTTCGATCGAAGGTTGGCGAGAAAAAACTGACGATCGCCGCGGCGAAGGTGTTTTTGATGGCATCATACAATCGATGGCACGTCTTCGTAAATATGGTGTCCCATTCGGCATTTCTCTCACCGCCACCAAATACAATGCTGAAGAACTCTTCTCTGACGAATTCATGGATTATCTATTCTTCGAGCAGGGCGCCGCTTATGGCTGGGTTTTTCACTATATGCCCATTGGTCGCTCCTACACTCTCGATCTGATGCCTACCATACAGCAGCGCCAGTGGATGTGGGGACGCTCTTGGGAACTGATCAAAAATAAAAAACTTTTTCTGGCTGATTTCTGGAACCATGGCACACTGGTGGATGGCTGCCTGGCTGCGGGTCGTAGTAATGGTGGTGGTTATCTATACATCAATTGGGATGGCAAGGTCATGCCTTGCGTATTTGTACCCTATTCACCAGTGAACATGAATGATTTTTACAAACAGGGAAAGACCCTCGTCGAAGCCTGGGAAGAATCATTCTTCGAGCGCATCCGTGAGTGGCAAGCGGATTACCTTAAGGGCAACTGGCATCGCGGCAATCTGCTCAGTCCCTGTATAATTCGTGATCACCACGACATATTGCGCCAGATCATTGCAGAAACGGAACCAGATCCCGAGAATGAACCGGCACATGAAGCGCTGTTAGATCAGGCATACGCTACCGGCATGATCGCATATGGTAAATCCTACCACGACCTGACGAATTCTACCTGGATTGATCATTATTTGCGCGAAAAAGACGCTTCTTGATTGTTGTTACATCGCTGCTAAGGTAGAGGATTGCACTTGTCCATCCGGCAATATATTGAGGGGATCTTTTTCACGAGAAAATGGGTGGCGAATACCAATCACATTGAACCGCAATGATGATTAACTCCACCAAGAAAGGGCTCTTCTCTACCAGAGCTCTTTTCTGTTTTATAATGCAGATACCTTGATAAATAGAGATATGCTCATGAACCAAAAAGATAAAAACCTTTGCAATGGCGTGCTTTTCACGGATCTTTACCAGCTTACCATGGCACAGATCTATTTCCGTAATGGCATGCTGAATACTACCGCCCAATTTGATTATTTCTTCCGCAGCTATCCCGATTATGGTTCCCACCAGGCTGGTTACTGTATCAATGCCGGGTTGGAATGGCTGCTTGACTGGATCAACGCTGCCCGTTTCGGGAAAGATGAGATCACTTACTTACAAAGTCTTACAAATGGGCACGGCACACCGCTCTTTGCAACGGATTTTTTGCAGTGGCTTGAAAATGATCATCCCTTTTCTGGTATTTCCCTCAAAGCCATTCCCGAAGGACGTGTGATACACCCTAATGTGCCAGTAGCAGTGGTGGAAGGCCCCATCATTCAAGCCCAATTGCTGGAATCATCTTTATTGAACCACCTCAATTATCAAACTCTCATTGCCACCAAAGCCTCCCGCATTCATGAAGCCTGCCAGGGACAGATCATGCTGGAATTCGGGCTGCGCCGCGCCCAAGAAAAAGCTGCCAATGCCGGTGCCAGAGCAGCGGTGATTGGTGGTGCCGATGCCACTTCCAATGTGGGCATCAGTCGCCATCTTGGCATTCAGCCCAGCGGCACCCATGCCCATTCCATGATCCAGGCTTTTATCGCTTTGGGTGGTACAGAATTGGATGCTTTCCGTGCTTACGCCGCCGAATATCCTGATAACTGCATTCTGCTGGTAGATACCATCTCTACCATGGAAAGTGGTATCCCTAATGCCATCACGGTATTCGAGGAATTGAAATCCAAAGGACATAAACCGATTGGCATTCGTCTCGATTCCGGCGATTTAGCCTATCTCAGTATTCTGGCAGCTAGGATGCTGGATGATGCCGGCTTTGATGATACCTTGATCGTCCTCTCCAACCAGCTTGACGAGTTGGTTATCTGGCAGATCATCACCCAGATCAGAGAAGAATCCCCTCGTTATGGAGTCGCTGCCGACGCGCTTATCAAACGTCTGGCGTATGGAGTAGGAACCCGAATGATCACTTCGACTGGCGATCCTGCCTTGGATGGGGTTTACAAGCTGGTCTCCATCAATGATGGCAAAGCCTGGCATCCTGCCATGAAGATTTCCGAATCCCCTGTTAAGACTCTTAACCCTGGCAAGAAGCGCGTTTGGCGTCTGTATGATCTGCGCGAAAAAGCCATTGCCGACCTGATCGCCCTCGATGAAGAACAGCCGCAGGATCAAGAAGCGATTTGTTTGCACCATCCTTTTGATCACACCAAATCACGTATTTTATACCGGAACCAATTATCGAAAATTGAGCCATTACTGCAGGATATCATGCTGGATGGCAAGATTGTATATGATCTGCCGACCCTGGAAGAGATTCGCCAAACACGCGAGCGCGATCTGCAAAATCTCTATCCCGGTGTGAAACGCCTAGTTATGCCCCATAATTATCACGTTTCTCTTTCTCAAAATTTATGGGACCTCAAGCACAATTTGATTTTACAAACCGCTCAAAGTGAAAATTGATCGATCTTATTGATCACATTGGAGCTAAAGATGAAAATCTATAAGATTGTCCATCCGGATTTTAAAGAACTGGTGGATGTACATGTTCAGCCGGAATTGATCCAGGATGGATTTGAATTCACCGAGGGTCCGGTCTGGCATGCCCGCGATCATTGCCTTTATTTCTCCGATATTCCTGCCGACACACTCTATAGATTTACGGAAAAATCCGGTGTGGAGGTTGTTTACCATCCCAGTGGCTATAGTAACGGTTTGACACTGGATTCCCATGGTGATATCATCGCCTGCGAACACCGCACTCGTGCCATCACACGCTACAGCAGCACCGGAAAACACATTCTAGCTTCTACTTACCAGGGCAAAAAATTAAATTCACCCAATGACCTGGTCATCAGCAAGGACGGTACCCTATATTTCACTGACCCCATTTACGGTTTGCGCGAGGGAAATGGTGGACCGGCTGAACCGGAACTGAATTTTCAGGGACTCTATAGCTATCGTAATGGTTGGTCAGAACCGTATCTCGAGTCACGCGAATTGGAGCGACCTAATGGGGTGGCGTTTTCCAGCAATCCACACATCTTGTATGCCATTGATACCGTAAAACAACAGGTGCTCATTTTTGATATTGATGAAAACGGGCATTTATCCGGTAAACGGGTCTGGTTGGAATTGTGGGGTGCCGGTGAAAGTCGTCCCGACGGCATGAAATTCGATGCGCAGGATAATCTCTTCTGCACCGGTCCGCAGGGCATCTGGGTCTTTCGTTTAAATGGGGAATTATTAGGTAAGATCAAGCTTCCCCTTAAAACAGCAAACCTCGCCTTTGGCGGCGAGGATCGCAAATCGTTGTTCATTACTTCCAGCCATTCACTTTATCGGCTGAGATTGAAGACTATGGGGTTCACACCCCTGGATCTTTACTAGCGTTTCTTCTTATCGCGGTAAACGAGATCATCGATCCAATCCTGTGATTCCTGTGGATCGACCTTTTTTTCCTTCTTTTTCGCAGTAAATGCATATTGGAAGAATGATAGCAGACAGGGAATGTTTTTATTGGTATTGATACTTACCGCGGGTTCGTTACCGCTGCTGGCATTGACGTCTTCGTTCACGTTGGTTGTGGTAGAAGTGGTACTCTGCCCCGGACTGGAAATGGGTTCACTGCTTTCAATGCTTCCCGCAATTTCTTCTTCGGCGATCTCCTCTGTTATAGTTGTTTCTGCTGAACCCGTTCCCTGTGGTTCACTTTGAGGTGTGTTGTTTTCCACTACAATTGGTTCGGGAATTTCTTCTTCCTTCTCAGCTGCGATCTGTTGTGGTCCTGCCGGCAAAAAGCGTTCGCGCAAATCCTCCAGAGAACCGCTGAACCAGTTCAGATCGACCGATGCCTTGATGCCAGGGATGCGTCCATGATCCGAATATTGCCAGAAATCCCAGGCACTCCATGGATAAATAGCACCTGGCCATTGACTGGTGTAGCGCGCCATCCATAATGGGTATTCCACCGCCCAATCTACATCGGTTAATTTTTCATAGGTCATATAAGGTCGCCAGAACCCACCGCTGGTATAGATAATGATCTTCCGCCCCGAGATGCTGGTGCAGGTCTCCACAAAGCTCTTTACTTTTCGCACCAGGGTTGAACCTTTGCTGCCCGCCACTTCCAGGTCTAGCACCAATGGTAAGCTATCCACCTCCCCAACAAATTTGCAGAAAGATTCTGCCTGGTGGATGGGATCCACATGCGTGCGGAAAAAATGATAAGCACCCCAGTAAATGCCATTCTCAATGGCACCTGCCCGGTTTACTTTAAATTTTTCATCTTCGTACATTGTGATCTTTTTATCAGGGAATTCCGAAGCCTTTATGAAAGCGAATTTCACTCCTGCTTCTTTTACTTTCTTCCAATCGATATCTCCCTGCCAGTGTGAAACATCAATTCCGGGTATCATACGCTCACCTTTTCAACAATCCTTCTTTAGCTAAGTATTTCAATTCGGATAGATTGCCGTTGAACCAGTTCATCCCGATCGTACCGTTTACACCGGGGATCTTGGTTTGATAAGAAAATTGCCACAATACCCACCCAGCCCACGGATATAATTGGGCTGGCCAATCCATGCTGGGCTCATCGATCCACAATGGATATTCACATGGCCATTCCAGTTTTGCCAGATACTTCTTCCAATATGTGCTGGAGGTGTAGATCAGTGGTCGTTTTCCACTGCGTGTTTCTACGTTTTCCACAAAGGTTTGTAATTTGGCTTCCAGAACCGCGCTGGTGGTGCTGTACAGCTCCAGACAGACGACCGGGGGCAGATCATCTTCTTCTACTACGGCGCTCTGTAGAAAATGATCTACCTGTACGCTCACATCCTGGGTAGGGTTCAACCAGTGATAAGCTCCTACCAACAGCCCACTTTGCTTGGCAGCTTGTTTGTAAGTCTTGTAGGTAGCCACACTGCCGCTCACTCCATCCGTGCATTTCAAATATGCGAACCGCACCTGATTCCTGGCAATGTCCGTCCAGGATGTTACTGTATTCTTTTCTGAGAGATCAATTCCAATTATCATGCATTAATTATTGCATGTTTTATGCCAATTTGTATTGTTGCTACATAACCAATTTCCAATATTCTTTTAATGGTTTTCCGTTATAATGTTCATGTATTCGGGGATGATAGGCTTCGACGGAGGAGGCTGGACCCGGACTGCGAGCTGAGAGGTACCGACCTCATTAAATCAGTACAAACAACAAGTGCCAAACGCACAAACTACGCAACCCTTCCTTTGGCTGCATAAGCTGATCAGAGGGTTCATGGTCTCTAGTTAGACCACGTCTGCCCATCCTGTTCTCCGGTCAGAGATGGAGCAGGCGTCACAAGACCGGAGTGCCGCTTGGATAGCCGCGCTCCATGCGTAAGAGAGCTCTCGGGCTCTAGTGGCTGGCTGCAGGTCTGGTTGGGTGGTTGCCCTGCTTACAGTGAGAACAATAATCACCTACGCTCGTAGATGTTCGAGGTTCTATTCTTTCGGACGCGGGTTCGATTCCCGCCATCTCCACTATCTATTGACCTCGCTTTTGATACAATAACACGATTCCAAGGATATTGGTAATGTGAAATCATGAGAAAATTATTGTTTTCAAGAGAAAGTGATTGTATCCAGCCATTTCGAAAACTTATTGAACAACAAAAACACCGGACTTTAGTTGCTTGGGCACTAGATTGTGCACCAAGAATTCTAAAGATATTCGAGAAAGAATATCCTGATGAAAAACGTCCTCGGCAGGCATTGGAAACGGCAGCGGCATGGGCGCGGGGCGAAGTAAAGATGCCGGTGGCGAAAAAAGCCATCCATGCATCACACAATGCTGCCACTGAGGTAGAGGGTAATTATGCCGCCCAAGCTGCCGCACGTGCTGTCGGGCATGCAGCTGCCACAGTGCATGTTGAAACGCACGCTTTAGGTATTATCTTCTATGGGCTCACAGCATTTATTTACGCGGCAAACTCTAATGAAGCAGATAAGATTGTTGAGAAGGAATTGAAATGGTTTTATGACCGTCTTGTTTATTGGGAAGCAAACATCGATAAAATAGATACAACTTGGGCGCCGTTTTTAATGAGAGATGAT
>JAAZNC010000018.1 GCA_012798455.1 Chloroflexota bacterium
ATGGTGAAAACCTCCCGCTTTTTACTTCAAAAACATTCAATGTTATAATCCAAACGTTAGCTGAAGCCGGGCCCGTAGCTCAGCGGCAGAGCGCGCGGCTCATAACCGCTTGGTCGCAGGTTCGAATCCTGCCGGGCCCACAAGAGATACAGAGTGATATTCGCTTTTGTATCTTTTCTTTTTAAAGAAATACTTGAAAGCTCATATATAATGAAAAAGGATTCGGATATCAAGGTGAGGAATACCATCAAGAGAAACCCTCATTAATTCGCAAAGAAAGGAAATATTGTTAAATCCCACCCTATCGACAAGCGGGTAATTTATCCAAAACAATCTTAATTTTAGAAAAACAATATCAAATCAAAATACGGAGATCTAACATGGAAACAGATAACATCGAGACCCAATATAAATTGTTTTATAAGTATTGGCAAAATGGTCATGACAATGAAAGCATCAAAGATTATCAAATCGCTGACAATATTCGGAAGAAACTGATCCCTGCAATAGACACGATTATTGATGAAGAAAATCGAGATTTTATTTCGAACGTTTATGGAGAATTTGCCGATTTTTTGTATTTCTATTTCATTTGCCAAAGCCAGCAGGGCAGTAATGATTCAAAGATCTTATCTGAAATGGAAAAAATGGCAGAGAAAGCGATCGAACTGAATGCCGATAGTTTTGCGGGATATTATTATCTGGCAGTGTTCTATTCCTGCAAATTGAAAACCGCGACTGCAGGGAAAAATCCGGTGGCTTATAAAGGACAGGGGGCAGCGGATACCATTGTGGGAACAGCCATGAACGTTCTTTTCAAAGGCGTTACACTGGGGGTGACCGCTGCGGCAGCCGGCATATCCAACGAGCATTTCACAACCAGCATCCAAAATCTGATTGAAGTATATAACCGTAATCTGCAAAAAAAGCCCGCCAGCGCATTGGCGTACTTAGATAACACAGAAAGAATGTTCAGGATGGCAGATTTTTGCGAAGGAGTCAAAAATAATACCTGGAGAGAAATATACGGGGCGATCAAAGCATTTGATGTCAATCAACTTGATTACTCAGATGTAGATGAGGAGAGACTGGAAGATGCAAAAGAACAAGCCATGGAATACTACATTCTGGCAGATTCAAAATTGTAAGCATCAAAAAAAGATAAACGAGGACAAAAATGGCAAATACTTTAATCCTGGTGGATAGACGAGATGATCCGTGGAGAAAGGCAAATGTAACGCTCTCATGGAAAGGCGGCGGCTACAGTAAAGTTTGGGTGGATGATTCAGGCAGAGGAGAATTCGGCGGGTCGGGTGTGGTGACCGAGGCGCAAGTGGCGGGAGAAAAAATACCGGTATATCGACCGGTCAATGGAAATACCACTATTGTAGTGAAGTCAGATCGCGCTCATTAGGGATCTTCCGTATTGATAACGAATAAACTTGAGATCGGGATCAAAAAAGGCTTACGGATCTTGTACAGAAAACCCATGTTGAGTATCAATGATCAACATGGGTTTTCCATTTATTTATGGGCAGTTATACTTTCTCAGCATGAAAAAGCATCGTGTCATCGCCTGCGTGTTCGGAACGGCGAACCCAAGAACTATCTAAAACTTGCTTTGTGGAGAATTCATCACTTCTCCTGCTGATCAGAAGAAGAAATCAATTTAGACGGGAAGCGATTTAAGCAATCAATACAGAAATTAGCATAAGGAATGACTTTCAACCGTTCCGGGTCGATTGGCATGTGGCATTGATCGCATATCCCATAAGTCCCCTTCTCAATTTTCTCCAGGGCGTTTTCTATCTGAAGAAGTATGTTTTGATTAAAGGAATTCAAAGAATTCTGCTGTTCAGATACCTGATAATGATGAGCCAATTCGTAATCATCCAGGTCGGCTCTTTCATCTTCGACCGATGGTTTTAAAAAGGAAATGATTTCCTCTCTTTTTTCTTCAAGTTCTTTTTTGATTTTAATAATATTCATTTCTACCTCTTTTCATCTTTTCCCGCAGGTTTTTCTATGACCAGTAGTTTTTATAGATGGTTGGCACTGATTCTCCCCCATCCCATACGACATTCCGAAAATGGTCTGGATCAGTGTTCCCTTCTGAATTGATGAGCAGAACATCTGATCGATCATTCAACCCCAGCATATTCCTGCATGACTCTGCGTCATCCCATTGCATCAGGAACATGAGTGTACCCAGTGTTACGGCTCCCGATTCTCCAGAAATGATGAAAGGATCGCCTTTGAGGGGTAATCCATATACACGCATTCCTTTGGCAGCCACATAATCTGGACATCTGATAAAGGCATCGGTGCAATCACGCAAGATTGGCCACGCCAGTGGATTGGGATCACCACATGCCAAACCAGCCATAATGGTATCCAGATCCCCTTCGTAAGAATGAGGGATCCCGTCACCGATTTCAATTGAACGAAAGAGGCAAGCGGCTTTGTTTGGTTCTACCACGATCGTTTTAGGACGCTCTCCCTTAAAAAGGGCTGAATAGAATCCAATCGTGGCTGCTGCCAGTGCGCCAACCCCCGCCTGCACAAATACATGACTAGGTTTTTCGATCATTCTTTCTGCTAACTGATCTTGGATTTCCATCAGCATCGTGGTATACCCCTGCATGACCCATCTAGGGATATTCTCATACCCTTCCCAGGCTGTATCCGAGATCACCACCCAACCATTTTCTTTTGCGTCTTCATTTACCCTGCGCACAGCATCATCATATGTTCCATCTACGACGACAACCTTTGCTCCATTTTTTTTAATGGATTGGATGCGGGCTTGAGAGGTCAACTTATGTACATAAATGATTGAAGGATAGCCAAGATGTGACGCTGCCCATGCCACACCTCTTCCATGATTGCCATCGGTTGCAGCTGCAAAAGTGATTTCACCCAATTGCGATTTGGTCTTTTGAGCGGTAAGATTTTCGAAATTCAAGGAGAGGTTTTCAGTTTGTAAAAGACTCTGTATCGTCTTTGCGATCGCATAGGATCCTCCCAATACCTTGAACGAATTCAATTTCAAACGTTGTGATTCATCCTTGACCAATAAGTTCCGAATACCAAGCATGGCTGCCAGGTTTGGAAGTGGTAGTAATGGACTTGCGATAAAACCTGGAATTGTGGCATGGAATTTTCTAACTTCTTCTCGAGCAGATTCGGAGAATAGATCATTGACCAAGTTGGTTGGATAATCCATTGATGCAAAAGGATTGGAAATATACTCAATGGGTTTCTCTATCCCGATCTTTGGAAGATCGATCTTATCCTTTTGAATGTTTTTATCAGGCGGGAAAGATAAAACGATCATAGAATTTTGCTTATTGTGGATGGTATGGGTTCTTGGAATGATCAAACGAAGGACGCGTTTTTCAAATTCAGAAAATATGTTCTCTGTATCAAGGTCGTCAGGAAGAGCAATGATCTTGGATTGGCTTTGCAAACCCTCAAGATAAAACTCATAACTCAATGTTAAGTTGTTGCCATAAATTGAAATGAATAATTTTTCTTCCTCTGGTTTCTTTTCCGAAAGAGAAACCAAAAGAGTGAAATCATTTTTTGATAGATATGTCTTTATGGAAAGACATTGCTTTTCATAATGAAAAGTATTGTTTTCTGCGAAAAGTTGCTGCATTTTTACCTCAAGACTCATCAGAAACGATATTAGATGGCTGTTCGCCCTTTTTTCGAAAAAAGAAAGTTTTATTTTTGTTGGATATTAATCTCTCTGCTAGCGGGAAGGATGGGAAACCGGATCGTGAGGATATTGCCGGAGTATTCGGCTTTACTCTGTTCGATATTGACCTGAAATGGAAGGGAAATAATTCGGATGAAATTGTTTTCTTTCTCTCGCTGGATCCGTAGAATCAAAGATTTCCCGGAAGCACTTAGTTTTATATTAGTAAGGTCAATATCATTCATAGCGATTTGAATGAAGAGTTGCTCGTCCTTTTTATGAAAATTGACTTCTGAAAAGACCGATGCCGGAAATGCATGCAAGTCAGGTTCGGTTGAAAAATTTGCCAGATCTTTGTTTGTTTTCGTGATCGTTGCAACAGCGTCATGTGAATCCATTTTTAACTCCTAGAATAATATGTTTGAGGTCATCACATGCGATTTTAGGATATGATTCTTTCAAAACACTTTCTAGCGAGAAAGAAATCTTGCAAAATTCTTGCAAGCTGGTTATCTCAATGAGATCGATTTAATTGGGTAAGAATACATATCCGATCCCCCAGCGGGTTACGATAAAGGAAGGGTTGTGTGGATCAGGTTCGATCTTTTTGCGCAATCGACTGATATGAACATAAAGCGCATTACGGCTATTTTCAACTGTCAAGGCGTTGATCGAATCGATGATTTGATGGTAGGTTAACAATTGATTACGATGAAGTGCCATGTATTCCAGAATCTCATATTCAGTTCTGGGCAGGAAAAGATTTTTGCCATCCAACCATACTTCGTGTGTATCAAAATCAATGATCAATCCACTTGCACTGAAACGGTTGGACTTGGCAGGATTATGGAGCGAGCCTTCTCTTCTTAAAAGAGCATTTATCCTTGCAAATAATTCGTGCCTGTCAAACGGTTTGATGATGTAATCATCGGCGCCAGCATTAAATGCGGTCAGCAAATCTTCCTGGTCTGTGCAGGACGTGACAACTATTATAGGAACATTTGTATAGCGCCGGATTCCCCGGCAAACCGTTAACCCGGGCATACCAGGCAGTATCCAGTCGAGAAGAATCAGATCGGGCGAAGAGATCTTGATCATATCCAAAGCAGATACTCCATTCATTGTAGTATCGACCTGATACCCTTCTTCGCTTAAGATCGTTTTTAAGAACAATAGTTGATCGGGTTCATCTTCGACAACGAGGATAGTGAATTCCTGATTTGTTGCAAGATTGGTTGATCGTTGTTTATCAGTATGCGCTTTTTTTTGAAGAGAGGTATATGTGATTGGGAGGGTAAAAGTGAACTCGGTCCCTTCTTGCATACCTGGCAAGGGACTTTGAACATGAATCTGACCCCCATGGGCTTCTATTATTTTCCTTGATATATACAATCCCAATCCAGTTCCCGTTTCATCTTCATCCACACGCACATATTTATCAAAAATCGTTTTTTGTTTATTGGTTGGAATCCCTTTTCCAAAGTCGCGTACCGAGACGATCAACCAAGAGCCACTTGAACTGATCTCGATGATGATATTCTTATCTGGTGGATTGTAGCGAACTGCATTGTCAAGCAGGTTGATGACCACTTCTTCGATACGCGAAGGATCTGCGCGTGTTTTTGCTAGGGAATCTTCATGAATGAGATCGATCTCGAGATGATCATTTTTATCAGTAATGTAAGAAACGGCTTGTTCTATACATTGAACAAGATCAATGCTCTGTGGTCGAATACCGAGGTCACCACCCTCGACTCTGGTAAGCGCCAGGTTTCGATCTACTTGATGTGAAAGCTTGTCAATATTCTTTCCAATGGTGTCAAGAAAATCTTTAACCATTTCATTTCCCCATTGAGTATAGTTTTCCTGAAGCACGGAAATATGCCCTTTGAGAGTGGCAAGCGGTGAACGAATATCGTGTGACAAAATGGATAATAATTCCAATTTCCAATCGACCTGCTGTTTCAGTTCTGTGATGTCTTGAACAATCCCCCCCCAACCCAATGAAAGACCACTTTCATCTTTGACCGGGAACAACACTATTTCGTAATGCAGTGTTACTCCTGTCTTGATCGTGAATTCGATCTTTGGATATTGATCTAGATTCGAAAGAGCTACCGTAAACCGTTTCTGCAATATTTCGGGTTCCGATGTTTTTGAAAATAACGTTCCCAACCATTCCCTGACCGGTTGCCCTAAAAAAACTCTCTCATCAATTCCAGACAGCTCCACTAACCTCATATTCAGGTTGGTTAAAATTCCATCAGCGTTAACATAAAACAATCCAGCTGCGCTATTTTCCATAATCGAGATAATCTTGGCATTATCTTTTCGAATGGTCTCTTCAAGTTCTTTGAGACGGGAAATATCTGTAAAAGAGATATGCAAGAACTGCTTTCCATTCGAACTAAAAGCACGTCCAGAAAGCAAAACAGGCAATACATGTTTGTTACTTGTGGTCAAACGGATTTCTTGTCTGCGAATGATTTGCCTTACACGAAGTTGTTCGATGAAAATATTGCCTTGGGTTTTATCCTCAAAAATTTGCAACAAATTCAGATTCATTTCTTGCTGTTTTTCAGCGGGATACCCTAATTGAATATAAAAGGAATGGTTTGCGAGAACACATTTCTCATTCATATCAAACAATGCTGAGGGGGTTGTAGAGTAATGGAACAAATCCTCGTAAATCTGAGGATTGATTTTTTGATTCGATACCAATGTTGTTTTATCCATCATGGATTATTGAAATGATCGTATTTCCTTATTCGTATTCTAACAGGCGATGAGAAAACTAACAAATATATTGGATTAGTCAAAGATCATGTCTTTGAGAAATTCCCATTATCAATACAAAACATAATACGATGATCTCCATGTTCACCCCCGGAAAAAATCATTTCAAAAGGGTTAATCACTCGACACAAAATTCTTTGAGCAAATTTTGAAAATCAGCACTTTCTCTTATTTTGTCAAAATTCTCATCATTTCTCATTGGGTTGCAATATTTGTGCGGAGCGATCCGGAGCGCCCGGCGGAGGTTGTTTAAAGCTTCTTCCGTTTTCCCCATGCGAGCGCAGGCGCAGGCTTTATTATAGTAAGCATCCTCCAGCTCGGAGCTTAGGTCGAGTGCCCGGTCATAATCTTCGATCGCCTTTTCATACTGCCCCAGATTGGCATAAGTGAAGCCGCGGTTGTTGTAGGCATAGGCAATATCGGGATCGAGCTCAATTGCCCGGTCGTAATCCTCAATTGCCTTGGCATATTGCTGGAGGTGCCCATAGCAGTTGCCGCGGTTGTAATAGGCATCTCCTAGATCAGGATCAAGACTAATTGCGCGGCTGTAATCTTCAACTGCTTTGGCATGCTGCCGCAGGTAGGCGTAGCTGTTGCCGCGGTTGAACAGAATGGATACATTCTCGGGGTCGAGTTGAATTGCCCGGCTGTAATCTCCGATTGCTTTTTCATCCTGATCCAGATTGAAATAGCTGAGCCCGCGGTTGTTGTAGGCAGCCGTAAAGTCCGGGGCAATCCGGAGCGTCTGGGTGAAATCAGCGATCGCTTCTTCGTCCTGATCCAGGCGGGCATGGCAGTTGCCGCGATAGTAATAGGCATCCGCATTCTCGGGGTAAATTTCAAGCGCACGGCTGAAATCGTCCACCGCTTCTGCGTACTGCTCCAGGTGCACATGGCATATGCCGCGGTTGATGTATGCGCCATCCATTTGGGGGTCAAGGCGGAGGGCACGGTCGTAATCTTCGATCGCCTTTTCGTTTTGCGCCAGATTGGCATAGCCGTTGCCGCGCAGGAAATAAGCGAGGGGCAGTTCGGGATCCAACTCAAGGGCTTGGATACAGCAGCGGATTTGCTCTTGGGGGTTGGCGGCTTGGTTAGCTTGTTCGAGATACTCTTGAGCAGTTAGGGATTGTTTTGGCATTGATTTTTCTTTTCCCTATATTATAAAATGGGGCAATGAAAAGATCACTAAAATATCCGGGAAAATTTCCAATTTTAGGAATTGGCATTGCTTTAATTGGATTATTTATTTCATCCGTTGGGATGGCGAATACTCTGGTTGATGATGCAATCGTCCAGTTCGGTTGGTGTGCTGTTGATGATGGGGCTTGTCTATTGAAAATTTACGGCTATGCCATATTGTTGATTTTGTGTTTAAGTACCGTTATACCGTTACTTATTTTGTTCTTTAATAAGTTGAAATCTCTTTTCACAGATTCAGAAGGAATTAAAAGTATTAATTTTTATCCACGAATCATTAAAAAGGGAAATTTCATTTATTTGAAAATTAGATGTCCCAGGGAGGCATTGTTTTTCGTTGAAACAACTTATCGTATTTGTTTTTACAAAATATCTCGCGAGGAGATTAGAAAAGCAACACAGAATACCGCTAAGTATTATATAGAGCTTCCCAAGAACAAAGTCTATCCTTCTTTATCATACGATTACCCCATTCTGAAAATCAAAAAAAATCGCTACGGGGAGTTACCCGTACTGCTATTCGATCCACAAAAACAGAGCTTCTCTTTATTCCAGAAAAATAATGAGAAATTGGGGAAAAGTATCATAGAAGAGAACGTATCTTTAGAAGATGTGGTCTTTCCATTCGGGAAATATGATCTTGAAATAAAAGTCGAAGCGACTGATTTTTTGAAGAGAGAGTATGAGCAATATTTTGCTTATCAATTAAACTGTGATGATGATATATCCTCAAAATAAGCGCAATGCCTTGCCATTCTTGCAAGAAATCTTTTCCTCTCAATTTTGAACCTTTTCCCATACTTGCGCGACATACTACAGATAGATAACCGCAGAAAAGCGGCGTTGTTAGAGGTAAACTGAATGCAAGCGGAAAGGACCATGTCCCATATCCTGATCTTTGATCCCTCTTCATCCAGCGATGAGGAACTGTTGAGGCACATTACGCGGGGAGTTGCGCCTGCATTTAACCACCTGTATGAACGCTACGAGCAGCGGTTGTACGCCTATGCCCTGCGCCTGACGGAGAACCCTGCGCTGGCGGAGGATATCCTGCAGGAGTGCATGCTGATCGTGTGGCGCAAAGCAGCCACCTACCGGGGAGAAGGCAGTGTGCTGGCATGGCTGCTGAGCATCGTGCGCCATAAATGCATGCAGCTTTTCCGCCAGAAGCCGGCAGAATCCATCGAAGGCAGTGATCTGGATCTCGCGGATGAAGCTATCTCGATGGAAAAAGACATCTCGCAGCAGGATGAGCGTAACAGAGTGCGCGAAGCACTGCGTCACCTGTCGCCCGAACACCGTGAGGTGCTGGAACTGGTGTTTTACCAGGGGCTGAACCAAAAGGAGATCGCGCAGGTGTGCGGCTGCCCGCTGGGGACGGTAAAGAGCCGCCTCAGCTATGCACGCCAGCAGTTACGCGGAATTCTCACCAGAGATGGAATGGATGGGAAGGATGAGCCATGAACGAACATGAGAAGATGAAAGAACTGATCCCGTTCTACGCTGCCGGTACGCTGCCGGATGAGGAGCACGAGAAGGTTGCACAGCACCTGCAGCAGTGCCCCGATTGCCGGGCAGAACTGCAGTTATGGCAGATTGTATCCCGGGAGATCCGTACTTCCGATCAAAAGCTAGGGGCGCCCGCGTTAAAGCAAACTCCCGTTAAAAAGCCGTCCAGACACCTATGGAAAGCCTGGTATATCCTGCGCTCGCAGGTCACCCTGATCCGCACGGAGATCTGGGTATCTTCGGCGCTGGTCTCTTTGCTGGGCATCATTGTGGCGTTGCTGGTGGAAAACGTCAACGCGATCTATTTCTTAGCCCCCTTCGTCTCGGCAGCCGGGGTGGCATATATCTATGGCATGCAGAACGACCCGGCGCTGGAACTGACCCTGGCTACGCCCATCTCGGCACAACAGATCCTGATGGCAAGGCTGACGCTGGTGTTCGGCTATAACATCCTGCTCACATTCTCGTCATCTATCCTGCTACTGCTCCTCAACGGACAGATCGCTCAATTCTCGTGGGCGGTGCTGCTGGATTGGATGGCGCCCATGGCTTTTCTGTCTTCTCTGGCGTTGTTTTGCTCGCTGCTGTGGGGAAGCGTCAACGCGGTGGTGGTGGCATACTCCCTGTGGGTCGTCAAAGGTATCATGCCGGAGCTCGATTGCTCGGGTCAGTATGCCGCCGGTTTTACCACCCTGGTGGACTTTCTCAACAGGGTTGAAACCCCTTCTCATCTATTGTTCATTTCTCTATTGCTTTTTGCTCTTGCCATGTGGTTTACCGGCAAAAAGCAGATCAAATTACTGGCATGAGCTTTTGTGCAGCCGTCTATCGAAAATAATCCTTCCGGAGGTTTTTTTATGAGCTTTTTAAGTGGTGTAGTTCGTTACGAATACAAAATGTCCATCCAACGCATCGGGCTGCTGGTGATCTTCGCGCTGTTTATGCTGTTCTTTGTTATTACCACGTTTACCCAACGAGAAGAACTTTTAGCAGGTGCGGCAGCCGAAGAGAACCTGTGGTCGAGCGCTTCTTTTGTGATGAGCATCAATCTGTTCATCCCGGTGGTGTGCGGCATCCTGGCTTCCGACCGCATTGTGCGCGATGAAAAACTGAGCATGCGCGAATTGCTGCGCACAACCAGGCTGACCAATCAACAGTACGTAGTGGGTAAATATCTCGGTGTAACCTTATCAGAGATCACCTGTATTCTGCTGATGGCGTTGCTCATCGGGATTTCCTTCTTCCTGATCGGGCTTCCGGCGCAGATCATCCCCATGTGTCTGCTGGTTTCGCTGGCGGTCAACGTCCCGGCGGTGTTGTTTGTAAACGCTTTTTCGGTGATGTTCCCCAGTCTCATGCCGGTGCGCATCTACCAGATCCTGTTCACCGGCTACTGGTATTGGGGAAATTACCTCAATGCGGAAAAGTTCTTTTCGATCAGCGATACCATCCTGAACGTCGCCGGTTTCTATCCGCTGGAAGGCTATTGGGGGATCACATATGGCGGTGCACGCGGATACACTCCCAGCGATGCGCTTTTGAACCTGCTGGTGATCATCCTTCTGGCGGTTGTTGCTCTCTTTGTTGAAGAGCGCATCATCAGCTGCCGCGAAGCGACTGTATAGGAGGGGTGGATGGCTTCATCAAAAATACCGCTGCGCTATGCCATGAAAACCTACCGCAAAGAACAATTCTGGATGCCGCCGGCATTTCTGGCTTTCTTCTGCATTTTGAGTGCATTCTTCCTGGAAGATGGGCGGGCGAACAGCATGGCGACTGCTTTTTTAGGTTACATGCTGCCGCTGATATCCGGCATCCTGGCATCTTCCCCGATCCTCTCCGACCCTGCCCTGGAGCTGCATTTTGCAGCCCCCATCTCAGCCTGGCAGTTGCTGGTGGCTCGCTACGGGGTGCTGCTGGCGGTGATGCTTGCCACCGGCTTTGTGTTCCAGGGCTGTATGGCGTTGATGGGGGTGGATCTGGCGTACCTAGGGAATTTCTGGCAGCGCCAGCTGGTTTGGTTGGTCCCCAGCCTGACGATGCTGGGGTTGGGTTGCTTTACCGCACTGGCTCTCCGACAGGCGACGGGTGGTTCGGTTTTCAGCGGGGGATTGTGGATATTCCAACTGACATTGAAAGGGTATTTGTTGAGCAAAACGCTCGCACGCAACCTGGTGCTGTTCATGGGAGCGACCTTCCCCATGGGCGGAACGATGCTGGTTAAGAATCAGATCAGCCTGACGCTGATCGGCGTCCTGTTGGTATTTCTGTCTGCCTTTTTATTAAAGAGGCAGGAACGTTACATCTAGGACAGAGAAGGATTGAAAAAATGATCGATATTCGAAATTTGACCAAATTTTATGGAAGAGGAAACCAGGCTGTGCGAGCGCTCAACGAAGTGACACTGCAAATCGAGGAGGGTATGTTCGGACTGCTCGGACCCAATGGGGCAGGCAAGACCACCCTGATGCGCATCCTGGCGGGCATCATCCAGCCCAGCCGCGGGCAGGTGACCATCAATGGACTGGACCTCTCGCAAGAGAAGGACAAGCAACGTCTCAAGGCGCAGTTGGGATACCTGCCGCAGGAATTGGGTTTATACCCTGATCTGAGCGCGCGGGAATTCATCGATTACATGGCTATTTTGAAGGGCATGCACGCAGAGTCACAACGCCGCAAACGCATCAGTGAAGTTCTTGAATTGGTTGGGTTACAGGAAAACGCCGATCGCAAGCTCAAGGGCTTTTCAGGGGGCATGAAACGCCGGGTGGGCATTGCGCAGGCGATTGTCAATGACCCGCGCATCATGATCGTGGATGAACCGACCGCCGGGCTCGACCCGGAGGAACGCATCCGCTTCAGAAATCTACTGGTGAAAATGGCAGCGGAGCGTGTGATCTTGCTTTCCACGCATATCGTGGAAGACATCGGATTGACCAGCCAGAAGATGGCGGTACTCTCACAGGGTTCCATTTGTTTTGTTGGCAGTCCTACGGAATTGATCCATAAAGCGGATGGGCATGTGTGGGAACTCACCACCACGAGCACCGAAAAGCCGGATGGGGGGTTGACGATCGTATCCATGCTGCATCAGAGCGACGGCATCCGCTACCGGCTGGTTGGGGAAAGCAAACCGGCAGATCGTTCGGCGGTGGCGGTGAAACCGGGGCTGGAGGATGGCTATATCTGGTTGATGCACCAATAAATATTCCTGAAAGCGGATTAAAAGAGCAGGCAGTTTTTTTCGATCTGCCTGCTCTTTTTTTTATTCCTGAATAAAGTGCGGCAAATTTGTCTTGTCTGCGGGGTCAGCAGCCGACAGAGCGATATTCAATGCCAACCTTAAATATTGGAAGGAGAGTTGATTTTTCATGTTTATCATGTATATAATTACTTACACAATGTTAGTAATTATTACATACTGTAATTAAGTATCGGCGAGGAATAATTTATGAAGCAAATCAAAACGATCACTGCTACAGAAATGCGAGGGATCAACCGCACCGCCATCCTCGAAATCATCCGTGTGGAGGGTCCGACATCACGCTCCTATATCGCTGAAACCCTGAAAGTAAGTTTGCCAACGGTGATGAGGATCGTGGATGAACTGATTGAAGAAGGGTTTGTGATCGAAACCAATGAAAAAGAATGGAGCGGCGGTAGAAAGCGCTCCCTGATCGAGTTCAACACCAAGGATTTCTTAACCATCGGCGTTGACCTGGGTGGGACGAAGTTTTACGGGGCGGTCGCTAATCTGGGTGGTGAGATCATTTTCGAAAAACAGTATTCCAAGCACAATACCAAACAGGAAGAGAGCTATAAACTGGTCGTCAATCTGATCAATGAGCTGCTGGAACAATCCAAGAGCACCGGGAAAAAGATTCTGGGAATTGGCGTGGGAGCACCCGGTGTCACCTACCATGAGCGCGGGGTGATCTCGTGGGCGCCCAGCCTTGAATGGAAAAATTTTCCCCTGAAAGAGCGTCTGGAAACAGAATTCAACATTCCCGTGGTGGTCGATAACGACGTGAACATGTCAGCTTTGGGAGAGATGTGGTTCGGAGCCGGTAAAGATGCGCAAAACATCGTAACCATTTATATTGGCACCGGCATTGGCGCAGGAGTGGTCATCGATGGTGCATTGTATCGCGGATCCCATCAAATGGCTGGTGAGATCGGCTATCTTCTCCCGGGTCGTGAATTTCTGAAAAAGGAATACCCCGGATTTGGCGCATTGGAGCTACAGGCTGCAGGAACCGGGATCGCAGAATGTGCCAGGCGAGAATTAGAAGCGCGTGGTCGCTTGAAAGAGAATGAAGAAATTACCGCAGAATTTGTCTTCGATGCGCACCGCAGAGGAGAAATCTGGGCTGCAAAGATCATCGATGAAACCGTGGAATACCTGGCTATTGCGCTGGCAGCGGTGATCACCTTTTTCGATCCGGAAGTGATCGTGCTGGGTGGCGGCGTCATTCAATCAGCTGATCTGTTGATCGGTCCTATCACCAAGAAGTTACAGGGAAAGATCCCCGTCATTCCCCCCATTGTAGCCTCAACCCTGGGGCATCAGGCAGCAGTATTGGGTGCCATGATCAATCTTTTACATAATGTTTCCGATTTTTATGTCGTTAGAAAATTATCTTGAGAAATTATGCTTAGGAGGTGAAACGGAAATTCTTATTATATTTTCAAAAAAATAAAATAAAGGTAAAGAGAGATGAGAAACACAAAAAAACTATTTATGTTGGTTGCCGTAATTCTGGCGCTTGTCCTCAGTGCCTGTTCAAATGGTGCATCATCTGAACAAGCCCAAGATGCCGGATCAATGGATAACCAGGAGAGCACTGCAGTAGATCTAGCCAGCCTTGGCATTGATTGTTCTGAATACTCTGCGGAATATGCCAAGGGACCTAATGGCGAAGATGCAGTGCCTGCCAGCGATGTCACCCTCAGCGATGAGGAAATCGCCGAAATTCAAGCAGGAAATTACACTGCTGCCCTGCTGTGGGCAGGCGCAGGAGAGTGGTACAACGGCTTAACCGATGGTGCACAAGCAGTGTTCGAAGAACTTGGAATTGCAGTAGTTGCTACCTCTGACGCACAATTTGACCCTGCCAAACAAGCCACGGATGTCGAGACCGCTCTGGCTCTGCAGCCGGATATCATCTTGACCCTGCCTGTTGATCCTGTTTCAGCAGCCCAGGCTTTCCAGCCCGCTGTTGACCAGGGAGTGGCGCTTGTTTTCGCGGACAATGGAGTCGATGGCTACGCTGCTGGCGACCAGTATATCGGAATCGTGACCGGCAATCATTACGGTATGGGCAGGGGTTCTGCCGACCTGATGGCTGAAGCACTGGGCGGAAGCGGAGAAATCGGCTTCATCTTTTACGATGCCGATTATTTCGTGACCAACAACCGTGACTTCACTTTTGCCTGCCGTATTGCCCAAGATTATCCTGATATCAAGATCGTTGCAGTCAGCGGTTTCACCGAAGAGAGCAAGACCGAAGAAGTTGCATCCGCCATGCTGGTGCAACACCCCGAAATCGACGGCATTTACGTTGCCTGGGATGTGGCAGCCGAGGGTGTGATTGCCGCATTACGTTCAGCCGGTCAGACGGATGTGAAAGTAGTTACCGAAGATCTGGGCGCTAACAATGACCTGGATATGGTGATGAATGGAAATATGTACGGAAAAACCATCGATCTGCCCTATGACATTGGCGCTACGATGGCACGCATGGCAGCCTACAAGCTGCTTGGCAAAGAGGCACCGTCTTTTGTCGTTGTTGACCTCATGAAAGTGACAAAAGACAACATTGTTGAGGCATGGAACAAAGCATTGAACATGGATCCACCTCAAGATATATTGGACGCTTTGGCAAAATAAAAGTTCTGAAACTCTCAGGCAGCATTCAGGCTGCCTGAGAGTTGTTTTTAGGAGAACAATCAGAATGATGGATATTAGAAAAAGAATTCAAAGTTTCAATCTCCAAAAATATGTCGTATATCTCAGTTTCATCTTGATCCTGTTGTTTTTTGGGGTTACTTTGAAGGATAAAGGCTTTCTTTCCGGGGGCAACATCATGAATGTCTTACGACAGACCGCCATGGTCTCGGTGATGGCAATTGGAATGACCTTTACTATCACCGCAGGCGATATCGATCTATCTATTGGATCAACAGTTGCATTATCGGCATTGGTAAGCGCATTGGCATTAAGATCTTATTCCGTCATTGTGGCTGTGCTGGCAGGTCTGGCAGTTGGTTTTGTGGTGGGGTTGGTAAATGGGGTCATTACGGCGAAAGTTAGAATTCCTGCTTTTTTGGTCACTCTGGGTACTTCCGGAGCGATCAGCGGTCTGGCGCGGACGATCACAAATCTGGAAGCAGTGCCGATCACGAATGACAGTTTTAATTTTCTATTTGGTTCAGGCAATATTGGTTCATTCTCCACATTATTTATATGGACAATCATATTGACAATTATCGGGCACCTCTTATTGAAGAAAACTCCTTTTGGACGAGCAGTGCATGCCACCGGTGGAAATCGTTCTGCAGCCCGTTATTCAGGTGTGCATACGGATCGAATTCGTATCATTGTATTGATCATCAGTTCGCTCACCGCTGCCATGGCAGGCTTGTTATATGCCGGTCGTTTGCATGGCGCCCGCTATACCCTCGGAGAAGCGGATCTGATGACCGTGATCGCCGCAGTGGTGATTGGTGGTACGGCTTTCTCAGGCGGGAAGGGATCCATCATCGGGTCTATTATCGGTTCCATTATCATGGGTATGTTGAACAATGGTCTACTGTTGATGGGTTTAACTGTGTCAGAGCAGATGATCGCCCGCGGGATCATCATTATCATCGCGGTCTCCTTAAGTTTGCGCGAAAAATTAGAGAGATGATCGAGACGATCAGGAAGGGTATGGAAGATGTTTTTAGATAAACTTATCGAAAGAAATCCTGAGTTCATTAAATGTGCAGTCAGTATGCACCAGGATGGAAAAATCCCTGCCAACTCTTATGTGCTTGACGTGGACACCATTGGGAAAAACGCCGCTATTCTGGCAGAGGACGGGAAACGGCTGGGGATGAAAGTATTCCCGATGACAAAGCAAATCGGGCGAAACCCAGCGGCGAACCAGGTACTGGCAAAGGCGGGTTTGGACGCATTTGTGGCTGTTGACATGAGTGGCGCATATCAGATCCACGACCAGGGTCTGCATATCGGGCATCTGGGGCATCTGGTGCAAACCCCCCGATCAGAAATTGACAGCGCTGTTTCCATGCGTCCTTATTATTGGACCGTTTTCAGTAAAGAAAAAGCGATCGAAATATCAAAAGCAGCGGAAAAACAGGGCAACCAACTGGCATTGCTGGTGCGGATCTTCGACGAGGGCGATATTTTCTATATGGGGCATGAAGGTGGCTTTCCTGCGAAAGATATTCTTGAGATCGCAGATTACCTTGATGTTCTTCCCAATGTTCATTTTGCCGGGATAACCACTTTCCCGGCATTACTGTTCAACCAGGAGAAGCAGCAGGTAGAAGCGACCCATAATCTGAAGACGCTTGAAACTGCCCTCGCGAAATTACAGAAAGCAGGACGGAGCAGTATTGAAGTGAACATGCCCGGCACTACCTCGCATATCGTGATGGACCTGCTGGCATCTGCTGGGGCGACCCAGGTGGAACCCGGTCATGGTCTTACCGGCACAACCCCGCCGCATGCGCTGCAAGATCTTGCCGAACTACCTGCGGTTCTGTATGTTTCTGAGATTTCTCATATCCATGCGGGGCAGCCCTACTGCTTTGGCGGAGGATTGTATATCGACCCCGTCTTCCCAGATTATGATGTCAAAATATTGATCGGATCCAGTGCACAGCAGGCTCTTGAACAGAAACTATCGGTCACGCTCCCGCCTGCCAATGCCATCGACTACTATGGAGTAGTCGAGGAGCAGAAAGCCAATACAGTGCACATTGGCGATACAGTTATATTCGGTTTTCGCCCGCAGGCATTTGTGACCAGAGCTTATGTCAGCGCTATTTCAGGTATCTCGATTGGGCAACCGAAAGTTGAAGGTGTTTTTACAAGCGATGGAAGAGAAGCAAACTGGTTCAAGGGGGGTTCCTTTGGAGAGTAATGCAACATATTCACTAGAAGTCTTTCATGCAACCAAATCCTTCAATGAAAATGAAGTATTGCATGATGTTAATTTCAATATCAAGCCGGGTGAAGTCCACGGGTTGGTAGGTCAAAATGGGGCGGGCAAATCAACCCTGATGAAGATCATCAATGGCGTCTATACAAAGGATAAGGGAGAAATCTATGTGCGCGGGAAACTGGCTGACTATGATTCGCCAAAAGCAGCCAGCCAATACAGCATCGGTATGGTATTCCAGGAGTTCAGTTTGATCCCATCCATGACGGTTGCACAGAATATTTTCCTCTCGCATGAACCGCGCAACGGATTCTTTACCGATGATGCCGTGGCAAATAAGAAGGCGGCAGAAATTTTTGAAGAACTGGAGGTCCTTATTGATCCACATGCACCAGTTGAGACTTTACCCGTCGGTGAGCAGCAGATCGTAGAGATCGCCAAGGCTTTAAGCCGGAATGCTTCCATCCTGATCATGGATGAACCCACAGCTTCGTTGACCGGCAATGAGATCGAATCACTGTTTACGATCATTCGAAAGCTGAAAAAAGAAGGGATCTCCATCATCTTTGTTTCTCACCATCTAAATGAAATCATGGATATCTGCGATCGCATTACCGTGCTACGTGACGGAAAGATCGTCTTATCAGATGCAACTAACAACCTTACCATCGAGCAAGTCATTGGCGAAATGGTCGGGAAAAAACTGGCGGAAAAAGAGCACGAGAAGAAGAATATTCATCTGGAGAACCCTCTTTTTGAAGTTAACAATCTAAGTTTGGAAAATAAATATAAAAACATCAATCTGAAACTATTTCAAGGGGAGATCGTTGGGATCGCCGGTGTGATGGGCAGCGGTAGATCGGAGATCCTGAAGAGCATCTACGGCATTCTAAAGCCAGACAGCGGGCGCTTTAAAATACACGGAAAGACGGCTGCTATCAAGAATCCCTCCGATGCAATCAAAGCCGGGATCATCTATGTTCCTGAAAATCGCAGGAATAACGGTGTCATTTTAGGGCAATCTTTATATATGAACATCCTCTTGCCGGTCTGGAAGAGAATAAGAACTGCCTGGCTGATCAATGACAAGCAGGGCAGAAAGATTGCCGGCTCCTTCAGTGAAGATCTGCGTATCAAAGCCACCAGTATTGACCAATTGATGGGACATCTATCAGGGGGAAACCAACAAAAAGCGGTCTTTGCCAAATGTCTGGCAGTAGAACCAACGGTCATGCTGCTTGATGACCCCACAGTGGGTGTGGATATCGGAACAAAGAAAGAAATTGCCAATATCATTCGCATGGTAGCAGAACGGGGAAATGGCATCATCTTGGTGTCATCAGAAATGGAAGAATTACTGGAACTGTGCGATCGCATTCTCATTCTACGCCAGGGAGAAATCGTAGATGAATTGAAAGATGTGAAGAACGTGACAGAAGAATTCTTACTGCATATTGTTCAACGGGAAGGGAATTCAAACAAAAAGTAGAACCGTATGCAGAAGCATTTTAACCGATGATTTTTATGTGAAATGGTTATTTTCATAGTATTATCATCCGCATGCTGATTTGTAGAAAGAGAAACTGCAGGAAGAAAACGGCATTTAACACTAGCTTTTTATCAATCGGACTATTGCTGCTCCTTTTTTTACCCTCCTGCAGTTCATCAGGAGGAGGGGAAGTTCTACCCAACCCACAGGTGGCAATCAATGCCGCCACCGCCACCCTCATTCCCACCTTCACTCCCACCGCTACGCTCACCCCGCGTTTTACCACCACACCGCTGCCTACCATTACCCCTACCCCCAATCCCTATACCCAGTACAGTGTGGATGCGCTCAGCCAGCGCAGCTACGGCGGGGGGGTCATTCAGATCGAGGGCACGCTTGCCAAGAGCAGTGTTTTCACCCGTTCCATCTTCAAATACCGCAGTGAGGGGCTGGACCTGTACGGCTTTGTGGATATCCCGGTAGGGCAGGGACCTTTCCCGGTGGTGGTGATGATGCATGGTTATGTCGACCCGGCGGAATACAGCATGCTCGATTATTCCACCCGCTACGCCGATGCACTGGCGCGCGCCGGCTATATCGTGCTGCATCCCAACCTGCGCGGCTATGGTGCCTCTGAGAATGGGTATAACCCGGTGGGCATCGGGGATGCCATCGATATTCTCAATCTGTTATCTCTGGTGCGTTCCCAGGCGGGTGTACCCGGTGCATTGGAAGCAGCAGATGGGGAGCGCATCGGCATCTGGGGGCACAGCATGGGCGGTGGCATTGTGCTGCACGTGCTGGAGATCGATGAGGACATCGACGCAGCGCTGCTGTACGCTTCCATCCATGCCGATGAAAAGGTCAATCTGGATTTCTTTGAGTTTGACGGGCGCGGGAATTTCAAATTGCAAACCACTGACGAAGTGCTGCGCTCGCTTTCCCCCAGCACCTATCTGGATCGCATTGTAACACCCCTCAGTATCCATCATGGTGATGCCGATACGGTGGTGCCGACCGCCTGGTCGGACCAGCTTTGCACGGATCTGGCAACCCTGCAGAAAGAAGTGTACTGCTATTTCTATGAAGACCAACCGCACACTTTTCAAAACAGTGGAGATACACTGTTCATCCAACGTATGGTCGCTTTCTTTGATCAAAAATTGAAATAGGGAGCGCTGGTGATGTGTGTTGGACGTGCAACCCTGTGCCGGATAATCCGTATTAAATATTGATTGAGAGGATCTACCAAGGAGGTTTAAAATGCCGGATAAAGAAATAAACGAAAAAGATGAAAAAATGGTCGATGAAAAAGACGAAAAAGAACTCGAGAAGCATCACGAGAAAGCCGAAGAAAATGACGTCCTGAGCACCATCGCCTGGGCAGCGATATTGATCTGGGCAGGCTTGGTCTTCCTGGGTCATAATCTGGGCTGGTGGCAGGCGTTGGGACTGAATGTGGAGCAGCGCTGGCATTTCGTCGGTATCCGCCAGCTGATGGCGTTCAATACCTTTCACATGATCGCATTGGGAGCCGGTTTCATCATCGTTCTGGAAGTGTTGGCGCGCTTGCTGATGCCTTCCTTCCACACCCGTGTGGGTGGCAAATTGGTGCTGGCAGCGTTCTTGATCGGGTGGGGGCTTTCACCTTTCTTGAACTGGTACATCATCTGGCCTATGATATTGATTGCCCTGGGTGTGAGCGTGATGTTGGGCGGGCTGCTGCGCAAGAAATAATTCGAACGCTATAAAAAATACAGGTGGCATGGTGAACCCGACCCATGCCATTTTTCGATTTATAATAGAACGCCATGGATGATCTTGGATTGCGCGATCGTGATGAGATTCTGATGAATGACCGCCTGGCGACGGTGGTGTGGGCAGTGATGCTGCTGTGGATTGGCACCTGTCTGCTGGCTGGATTCCATCACTGGGTGGCAGACTGGCATCTCCCCAACCTGGTGTGGTTCCCATTTTTACGGGACTGGTTGGGGAAATATGCCTTTGATTTTCGTGTCATCCCGCTGTTATTGTTGGGCAATGTTGCCATTCTGGTACTGGAATTGATCTTGCGGGTAGCCGTGAAGCGCTATCGCCACAACCTGACTGCCCTGATCATGTACATATTCATTTTCCTCGGGCTGGCTGTTGGTAGCTGCGGTCTGTTCGAACCGGTCATCCTGATACCGGGATTCTTCCTGGCGCTGGGGGCAGCTGTTCTTTTCGGTACCCTGCTGCAAAAATGATCACAGGCGCCCGAGATTGAGGGTGCTGAATTCGTTCCAGGCGTACTTGATAGGGGTGCTCCAGGTGTCTCTTCCGATACAGCGAAAATAAGGAGCTTTAAATGCCAGAATGTGATCTCCAATGCGGTAACGGGCGAGAACGGGGGTGGATACGATCAGGCTGCCACTTTCGCCAGCTTTCATCTCATGCAATAGCTTGATACCGGAACGGGTTTCCACTTCGAATAAGAACAGGTCATAATTGGGCACCCAGGCGCGTTGTTCGTCCATTTGCTGCCCGAACATACCCTCGGTGGCACCGTAGATCTCACGGATGGCGGCCTGCCTGCCATACAACGCCCAGAGCGTTTCCGCCAGGCGCGTGTTGATGCCCGGTACTGAACCGAGCGTCATGACCAGCACTTTCCATCGATCTTTGGGGTAACACTGGTGAGCACGTTTCATGAACTTCCCAAACTGTAGCGCAGTAGGTGCCACTCCTCCTACCAGGGTGACATTTTGCCGCTCACATTTAGTGTATGCCAGTTCGAAGCGTGCTTGCCAATCGCGTAAGGTTTTCCCTCCTCCCAGTGCATCGATCTCTGCCTGGCTGGGGACGGAATGAACAGGGGTGAGGGCACTGACGTGTTTGGTGTAGATGCCAGAACTATACCCGTATTCCAGGTCCTTTTCTCCCACCCGGATGCTACCCACCACACTGGGGAAATTAAGGTTCAGATTCACCCCTTGGAAGATCTCAAAATGCTGGCTTTGCAGGGCATAGTTGATGACTGCCCTGCCGGCGGAAACGCGCAGCCTGAGATCTGTGGGTGTCATGGGGATGAACTTGTTTTCTCCCTTGGTGGTGCCACGCGTGATCGCCCACCCCACCGCTTCTTCGTTCAATAATAATGTGGTATCCCCTGCCATCACCTGCTGGATGAGTGGTTTATAACTCTCATAAGTTTGCACCGGGAAAGCCCGGCGGTATTCAGCCAGAGAAGCGATCTGACCGGCATGATGCTCCTTGCCATAGCGGGTTTGGGCGTAGATGGCGAGATGGCGCTCCAGCACTGCTTGCTGGGCTTTTGGCGGATCTTGCAGTGCTTGCTGCCAGGGTTGGATCATGTGCTGCATTTGCTGCAGGGGATCGGTGATGGTTTGATCGGGCATATCTGCATACCTTTTTAATTTATTGTAGATGATTTAAGCCGAAAATGAACACGGTGTTTGGTTTACCACCGGCAAATTGGAAAAGAGGGATGAGAATAAGGGATTAATTAAGAGCCAATACGGTTATGTTTATCGTAACTCAACAGGCGATTGATGAATGCAGATTGGTTGGATTGATATTTGGGCTGATCGCGCATGACGATGCCAACGATGGTGGCACCTGTTTTTTGGAATCTTTCGACGATCGCCTGGGTGGCTTCGGATTTGGCATAGCTGGGATTGATGAGCAATACCACCCCATCTACCTGGGAAGCCAGCAGAGTAGCTTCATTATAGAAGAAAGCCGGACCGTGAATGAATATTTTCTCGTACTCTTGCTTGAGTATCTTGATCAGGTTGCTCATTTCTTTCGTCCCGATCAGGTCTTTAGTAACGGTAGGCATGATGCCACTGGTGATCACGTGCAGATTTCCACCGATCAACGAATGCATGATCCCATTAATATCCCGTTGATCTAACAAAACATCGCTCAAGCCTACCCGGTTAGGTAACTCAAAGACACGATGGATGACCGGTCTGTTCAGATCAGCGTCAATTAGAAGAGTCTTTTTCCCGGATTGTGCGACCATAGCTGCCAGATCGGCTGCGATGGACGCATCGTTGATATAGGTGCGCGTACTGGTCACCAGGATGGACTGAATATGCTTCGTGCGTGTCAAATTTTCCATTAAATTATCTTTGTTTGCCAGCTATTAAATAAAGTTAACATTAATCAACGTGCAATTTAGATGCCAGAATATTATTTAACAACGATCATTCAGGCTTTAAATATTCGAAGTATTTTGGTTATTTCAGCGACCGATGCCGATGGTGGCATTGGGGGCACCGGCAGCCAACACGAACAGAGTGATGGTGAGGATCGCCAACACTAGCTGCCCTTTTTGTCCTGCAAAAACACTGAGTTTGTTCTTGATGTTCTTCATGATTTTTTCTC
>JAAZNC010000019.1 GCA_012798455.1 Chloroflexota bacterium
CACCGTGATCTGAATATGGTCAATATAGTGATTATTCCAGAGTGGTTCAAAAATACCGTTGGCAAAGCGGAAAACGAGGATATTTTGAACAGTTTCTTTTCCTAAATAATGATCAATGCGGTAGATCTGATCTTCGCGAAAACAAGAATGCAATTTTCCATCTAGCTCTCCGGTTGAAACCAGATCCTGCCCAAACGGTTTTTCAACCACAATGCGTGTCCACTCATTGTGATCTTCCAACCCACTGCTGCAAACATGCAGATTATCGATGATGTCAGGGTAAGATGCCGGCGGTGTCGCCAGATAATAGATCACCCTGTCAATATGTTCCCGTTCGATCAGCTCATTCAGAGCCACGAATCCCATCGGATTTTCAAATTCGCCCTGTACATAAGTTGCATTGGTCAATAAATCTTCCACAATAGAATGATCCACCGGTTTTCTTCTGGCAAATTCTTTAATCCCACTACGCAGGGTTTCCTTTAGCACTTCATCAGTCCACGGTCTTCTGGCAAAACCGATAATTTTTATTTTTTGTGGTAATTTCTTTTCACTGGCAAGCTGATAGAGTGCCGGCAACAATTTTCTTTTAGTAAGGTCTCCGGTCACTCCAAAGATTACAAAACCAACCACATTTTCGTGTGTCTGTACATTCACTGAGCCCTCTATTTCTTCTCTTTGATGGTATGTCCACCAAATTTATTGCGCATGGCTGAGAGAATTTTCATGGCAAAACCATCCCTCTGGCGGCTGTCAAAACGTCGATATAATGAGGTTGCAATAATAGGAGCCGGCACATCCAAATCGATCGATTCATGCACCGTCCAGCGCCCTTCACCAGAATCATCTACCCAGCCCTCAATATTAGAGAGTTCGCGATCTTCTGCCAAAGCATCTCGGGTAAGATCCAGCAACCATGAACGCACCACCGACCCGTCTCTCCAGATGCGGGCGATATCTTCTAGATCCAAGACAAAATCTTGTTTTGCGTGCATCAATTCGAAACCCTCTGCCAGTGCTTCCATCATGCCATATTCGATACCGTTGTGCACCATTTTCACAAAATGTCCTGCACCGTGCGGACCAACATAGCCCCAACCCTTGTTTTTTTCCGGTGCAAGAACTTCAAAAATCGGATTTAAATAATCGGCAGTTTTTCTTTCCCCACCGATCATGAGCGAATACCCTTCTTTTAAACCCCAGATCCCTCCGCTCACACCCACATCCAGAAAGTGAATGTGTTTATCTGAAAACATCGAAGCGAGAGCAATAGAGTCTTTGTAATATGAATTCCCGCCATCCACATAGATATCATCCTTATCCAGAAGACCGGCCAATTCAGTTGCAATTTGCCGTGTCGTATCTCCAGCAGGTACCATTGACCAAATGATGCGTGGAGCAGTTAAATTATCAACGACCTCCTGCAAGCTGAAAGCAGGGATCACTCCCACTTCTTTTTCCAGTTCGGTGGTCTTTTCTGCACTACGGTTATAGGCTACCACTTCAATATTGCCTGCTCGTAATCGACGCGCCATATTGGCGCCCATTTTTCCTAATCCAATGATCGCTATTCTCATCACATTACCTTTTCTAAAAGAAACCATTTATTAATCTTATAATATGATTTAACATCATCCTCAGATAAGTTTCTATAGTTAAAATAAACTCTAAGGAATTATTTATATTCCATCATAAGGAGGATCCATTGCCCCAAAAAGAATTATCCATCACCGATATAGAAAACATCAGGATCGGACAGGTCAGTGACCCAACAGCTGGAACTGGTTGTACTGTTATCGTATGCCCGCGAGGTGCAGTTTGTGGAGTCGATCAGCGCGGAGGTGCTCCCGGAACCAGGGAGACCGACCTGCTACGACCGATGCATCTGGTAGAGAAAGTACATGCCATCATCCTGGCTGGTGGTTCGGCATTCGGTCTCGATGCAGCCAGCGGGGTGATGCGCTACCTGGAAGAACACAAGATCGGTTTTGATACAGGCTATGCGAAAGTTCCTATTGTTCCCGCCGCTATCCTATATGACCTGGGATATGGTGATGCCAATGTTCGACCGGATGCAGATATGGGCTATCAAGCCTGTGTGCAGGCTTCCACCATACCACCCCAATGTGGTAATTTCGGAGCCGGGACGGGTGCCACGGTTGGCAAGATCTTGGGAATGTCACAAGCGATGAAATCAGGCATCGGATGGGCAGTTATGGAAATCAGTAACGGGGTCTATGTGGGTGCCATTGTAGCTGCAAATGCATTTGGGGATATTTGTGACCCCGAAACGGGTGCCATTTTGGCAGGCACACGTTCTATCAAGAAAGGACCCATCCAAATCGGAGATACGGAATATTTTGCCAATACACAGGAAACCATGCGCAGTATGATCGGAAAAACGATCTTGAACATTGCCGCCAATACCAACACGGTGATCGGAGCGGTCATTACCAAC
>JAAZNC010000020.1 GCA_012798455.1 Chloroflexota bacterium
CTTCAATGACCCCTATGGCAAGTGGGAAAAAGAACGACTGGAGAAATATGGGCATGTGATGGAACCTACACTCCAGCGCATCCGTGAGGAAGGAGCCATGTCTACCCGCGATTTTGAGATCGAAGCCGACGGAAACAGGGGCACCTGGTGGGACTGGCGCCCGGTCAAGGTGGCGCTGGAGCTGCTGTTCTGGCAGGGAAAGCTGATGGTAGCAGAGCGCAAACGGTTTCAAAAAGTATTCGATCTGACGGAGCGAGTACTGCCGGACTGGGTGGATACTCACGAACCCACGGATGAAGAACTGGGAAGGTTTCTGGTGCGGCGGGCACTGGGGGCTTATGGACTGGCGAATGAAAAAGAGATCGTGGATCATCTGCGCACCGCATCCAAAAAAACCATCGTCAGCGCATTACAAGAAATGATCGCCAACCGGGAAGTGTTGCGGGTGACAGTGATGAGCGAAGATAGAACGATCAATTATTATGCACTGGCGGAAGTGCTGGAACAGATGGATAAACTGCCGGGCATGACGGATGAAGTGTTCATTCTTTCCCCATTCGACAATTTCTGCATCCAACGGGCACGTATGAAAGCTCTGTTCGGCTTCGATTATGCGCTGGAATGTTATTTGAAACCGGAGCAGCGCAAGTTTGGTTATTTTGCACAACCCATCTTCTGGAAAGATCAATTCGTGGGCAAGATGGATGTGAAGTCAGAGCGCAAAGAAAAGAAACTGTTGATCCACCATCTGCAACTGGAAGAAGATTTTCAACCGGATGTGCATTTTACAGCAGCTTTAAAAGAAAAATTAGGCGCTTTCACCCGCTTCCAGGGCTGCCAGTGCTATGAGATCAGTCAGTTCAGCCCCCAATCATTACAAAAACAGGTAATGGGGAAATAACAGGATTCTTGCAAAAATCAAAGATTAGGGCTGGGGCAGGTAGGTTATAATGCCGGCATGTTTAAAAAGAAAAAGAAACTCTATATCGCCGTGGCAGCCCTGCTGGTAGTGCTAACTGCAGGGTATGCACTGGCGTTCAATGCACGTGTACAGGAATCAGTGGGGTGGCATGCCGCACAGTTCCTGAGCTGGTTGAGAGTGAAGCTAGATCCCCCAGAAGCGGTGGAATTCACGGCAGAGGGACTAAGCGCTCAGAGTTTGGAAGCACCTTCTGTCACCCATCTGGCTGCCACAACCCCTCAAGCGGCAGATGACTCACAAGAAAGTACCTCGTCCGCCCCCACTACTACAGCGGCACCCCTGCCGAACTTTGTGGAGCTGGAAGGGATCACCTATTTTTCACAACATAACCGCTGGAATTACTGCGGACCGGCGAACCTGGCAATGGCGCTATCCTACTGGGGCTGGGAGGGCACACACGATGATGTGGCGCGGGTGGCGAAACCTTATCAAAAAGACAAATCGGTGATGCCATACGAACTGGTGGATTATGTGCAAACCCAAACTGACCTGGACGCTTTGACACGCGTGGGCGGTGACCTGAGTATGTTGAAACGGCTGATTGCCAATGGGTATCCGGTGATCGTGGAGAAGGGCCCGTATTTCCGTGATATCACCTACCGTATCACCTGGATGGGGCACTATCAACTGCTATCCGGCTACAACGATGCCACCAGTATGTTCATCGCGCAAGATTCCTACATCAACGCAGATTACGAGCAACCCTATGCAGATCTGGTGGACGAGTGGCGTTCATTCAACTACACCTATGTGGTGGTGTTCCCAAAGAACGAGCGCAACGATGTTTTGAACCTGTTGGGTGAAAACGCGGATGTGGACCAGAACTATCACCTGGCACTGCAAAAAGCGGCAGAGGAGATCTATTCAGAAAGCGGATTGGCGCAGTTCTTTGCCTGGTACAACTATGGCACCAACCTGGTATATCTGCGCGATTACAATGGTGCAGCCAAAGCGTATGACCAGGCTTTTACGCTGTACAACAACCTGCCGGAAGATAACACGTTGCGACCGTACCGCATCTTGTGGTATGAAACCGGACCATATTATGCTTATTATTTCATGGGGCGTTATACGGATGTGATCAATCTGGCGACCAACAACTCGATTGACATGGTACGGGATGATGAACCGGCGCTGGAAGAGAGCTACTACTGGCGGGGGAGAGCCAAGGTGGCAGTGGGTGACCAAAGCGGGGCAATAGAGGATTTCATGATGTGTTTGACGTATCATCCCGATTTTCAACCGTGTGTGGATGAATTGAACGCGCTGGGGATCTATCCGGAGGATTGAGCTTTAGCGGCGAGAATGGAATGCCGCTCCACGGCAGTTAAGATTGAGACAATGCACGTTGCGATCTATTCATGAATTGACATAGATCTGGAGAAATTCCTCGCTTGCATTTGCTCCCTCGGAATGACGTAAGGAGGGAAAAGTAGTTGTGCGACAAACCAGGAAATCAATTGGTATTTAAAGAGATTCCTCAGTCGCGCTTTCTCGCCAGGGATGACATAAAACTATAGAGACCTATAAGATCTCCAGCTTGGCGATGGTGGCAGAGAGTTTCTTCAAGCCTGCTTTATCAAAAGCCACCGTAACGATCTCATCGTCTCCCTGCAATTTGCTTTGGATCACGATGCCAGAGCCCAGCACGGTGTGGTGCACGTGCATACCGGCAGAATAACGGGCACTTTCTCTGAGGCTGCTCTTTTTCTCCGGGACTGAGGTCCAGCGTGGAATAGCACTCTGGAGGGAGGGGGTTAACCTGCGGTGATACTGCACCCCTGCACGCAACAGCACCTTTTCAGGGATATCTTCCAGAAAACGAGAAGGTGTGCTGTAATCGAAACTACCGTAATTGCGGCGCTGGTCAGCGCGCACCAGATAGAGATGGTCCTTGGCGCGTGTGATGCCCACATAAAATAAACGGCGCTCCTCCGCCATTTCCTCCGGGTCATCCATCGAACGGCGATGTGGTAGCAGCCCTTCATCCAATCCGACGATGAATACCACCTTGAATTCCAAGCCTTTGGCGGCGTGCAAAGTCAACAAGGTGGGTGTGTCGCTCTTCTCTGGCAGTGTATCCTGATCCGAGACCAGGGCCAGGTTTTCCAGGAATTCCACCAGACCTGAATTGCTGTATTCGTATGCCATGCGCAGCAATTCCTGCACGTTTTCCCAACGACTGTAACCCACATCACTGGCATCCATGATGTATTCCTGGTAGTTGGTGTCTTTTAAAATGTGTTCGAACAGTTCGGGCAGCAGAATGTTTTGATTCAGGTTACGCCAGTTCACCAGCAATGCTCCAAAGCCTGCCAGCGCAGCAGCGGCTCTGCCACTGAAGGTATGCCAGAATTGAGATTCTCCCTGTTTATTACCCAAGTCGAGCAGTACGCTGCCCATGCTCAACTGCGCATTATCGGCAATATTGCGCAGGTCTTCCAGTGTCTTATCGCCAATACCACGCGGGGGCAGGTTGATAACACGTAGCAAGCTCACTTCATCGGCGGGATTTTGCACCGTGCGCAGGTAGGCGATCATATCCTTGACCTCCTGGCGTCCGTAGAAGCGCTGTGCTCCCACCAGGCGGTAGGGCATGCGGCTCTGGAAGAAGGCTTCTTCCAGCAGACGCGACTGCGCGTTGGTGCGGTACATGATGGCGATCTCACCTCCGCCGGCTTTTTTGCTCTCCATCATAGTACGGGTAGTTTCCACCGCGAACATGGCTTCAGCGTGGTCGTCCATGGCTTCGAATAGTATGATCTTTTCGCCACGCCCGCGCTCCGAAAACAAACTTTTGGGAGTACGCTGGGTGTTGCGGTCAATCACCGCGCGCGCCGCATCCAGCACATTTTGAGTGGAGCGGTAGTTCTGCTCCAACAGGAAGGTCTCATGAGCGGGGTAATCTTTTTGAAAACGCAGCACGTTGCGGTAATCTGCCCCGCGCCAGCGGTAGATGGATTGGTCTTCATCCCCCACTACAAAGATGTTCTGGTAATGGGAAGAAAGCAATTGCAGCAGTTCGTACTGCGCCATGTTGGTATCCTGGAATTCGTCCACCAGCACGTGATAGAAGCGGCGGGCGTATTTTTCACGTACCGCGTCATTCTCCTGCAGCAAGCGCACCGCATACAGCAGCAGATCGTCGAAATCCAGCGCATTGCTGGTACGCAGCATTTGCTCATAACGTTCGAACACCCGGCGCACGATCTCTTCACGGTAGTTGCCGGCTACGAAATCTTTGGCTTGAGTGAGGTTATTTTTGGCATTCGAGATGGCGGAGTGCAGGCTGGCAGGCGGGAAGATCTTGTCGTCGATATTGAATTCCTTGAGCGCCATCTTCACCAATGACTTCTGGTCATCAGCATCCATGATGACAAAATCGCGCGTGAAGGGCATCACATCCGCCTCCCGCCGCAGGATACGGGCACAGATGGAATGGAAGGTGCCCAACCACAAGCCATCCAGGGTGCTTCCGAGGGAGTGCTGCAGGCGCTCCTGCATCGCACGGGCTGCTTTGTTGGTGAAGGTCACCGCCAGCAGGCGATAAGGGTCGACCTGGCGCTCGCGGATCAGAAAGGCGGCGCGCTGGGTGAGCACGCGTGTCTTACCCGAACCGGGCCCAGCGAGCACCAGGATCTGTCCATCCGGTGCGCTGACGGCGGCTTGCTGTTGAGGATTGAGATTGGCTAAAAGGTCATTCATGCTGACTGTTGATTTTAACGGATTAAATTACCGGAAAACGGACACATTCTTAAAAAAAGAACAGGCGCCGCGAATGCGGCGCCTGGAACTTACTTTTCAGCATAGAGAGTGATGATCCTGAGTACCACATCCACCGCTTTTTGCATGGATTCCAGCACCACATACTCGTAGGGTCCATGGAAGTTGTGCCCCCCCGCGAACAGGTTGGGGGTTGGCAGACCCATGTAAGAGAGCTGGGCGCCATCGGTACCGCCGCGGATGGGCTGGTCAATGGGAGTGATGCCGAGTTCCTGCATGGCTTGTTTGGCGATATCCACGATATGCATGACCGGTTCCAGCACCTCACGCATATTGCGGTACTGCTCCAGCAGATCCAGTTCCACTGTGCCCGCACCATATTTCTTGTTGAGAAAATCCGTGATTGATTGCAGCAGGGCTTTCTTCTCATCGAACTTGCGTGGATCGTGGTCGCGCACCAGGTATGCTGCTTGTGTTTCTTCTACTGAACCAGCAGGCATCTTCCACAAATGGAAGAAACCTTCGCGTTTTTCGGTATGCTCCGGGCGTTGATCTTCGGGCAGCATACGATCAAATTCGAAGAAGACACGCTGAGCGTTCAGCATGACATCTTTGGCATCTCCGGGGTGCACCGATTTGCCGTGCACGGTGATGTATGCCCGAGCTGCGTTGAAGTTTTCGTACTCGATTTCACCCACCGGACCGCCATCCAGGGTGTAGGCAAAATCGGCGCCAAAGCTCTTGACGTCGAACTGGCGGATGCCCAATCCGATCTCCTCATCGGGGGTGAAAGCGACTTTGATGGTGCCGTGTTTGACCTCGGGATGTGCCAACAGGTATTGCAGGGCGTCCATGATTTCGGTCACACCGGCTTTGTCATCTGCACCCAGCAGGGTGGTGCCATCGGTGGTGATGAGCGTCTGCCCCACATATTTTTTGAGATCTGGAAATTCAGCGGGGGATAACATCAATGTTTTACCAAGCTTGATATCGTTGCCATCATAGTTCTCGATGATCTGGGGCTTCACGCCCTCCCCGTTAAAATCGGGGCTGGTATCCATATGTGCCAGGAAACCAATGACGGGAATTTCCTTATCGGTGTTGGCTGGCAGAGTGGCGGTCACGAAGCATTTCTCGTTCAATGTCACATCCTGCAAGCCCATTTCTTTCAGTTCTTTTTCCAATAAACGTGCCAGGTCCCACTGGTTTTCGGTGGAGGGGGTTTTATCGGTGATCTCATCATTCGAGCGGGTGTTGACAGCGACATACCGTAAAAATCGTTCTTGCAAGCTCATGGGATTCTCCTTGTGGTTTGGAAATAATTGCTGGAGGTATCTTATCCTTTAAAAAATAAAAAATCAAGCGCGGGGGTTCCTTTTCAGTGCTGCCATTTGCCATTCAACCCCCTTTACGCTACAATCACGGCATGGAAAACTGGCACATGATCGGGCAGCATTGGGCGGTAGAAATGTTGCAACAGCACATCCGCAGCGGACAGGTGCGGCATGCTTACCTGCTGTGTGGTCCGCAAGGGGTGGGGCGACGCAGTTTGGCTTTGCGGTATGCCCAGGCACTCAACTGCCCGCAGCCTTTGGAAGCGGGTGTACCTTGCGGAGAGTGTCGCACCTGCCGCCAGATCGAAGCCATGCAACAGGCAGACCTGCATGTGGTGCAAGCGGAGATTGAGGGCGGAGTGTTGAAAGTCGAGAACATCCGTGACTTGCAGCATGCCCTAACTCTGACCCCCTATGAAAGCAACTACCGCGTGGCGCTGCTGCTGCGCTTTGAAGAAGCCAATGATTCCACCCAGAATGCTCTGCTGAAGACACTGGAGGAACCCAATTCGAGGGTGATTATCTTAGCAACCGCCGAAAATGAAGAGAAATTATTGCCCACCATCGTATCACGGTGTGAGATCCTGCATTTGCGCCCCGCACCTCTAGATGAACTCAGCAGTGCTCTGCAGCAGCGTGGTGTTGCGGCGGAGCAGGCGGAGCTGCTGGCTCATGTCAGTGGCGGGCGACCGGGGGCAGCCCTGCGCATGGTAGATGACCCACAGTTGCTCGAAACCCGCGCGCAGTATCTGAACGAACTGCTAGATCTGATGCAAAGCCCTTTGCGCGACCGTTTTGCTTTTGCCGAGCGGGTCAGCAAATATAAAAGTGGAGAACGCAGGGAGACCAAAGAAGATCTGCGCGCCATGCTGGAGACTTGGCTGTCATTCTGGCGCGATGTGTTGCTGATTGCCAGCGGCGCCCATGTGCCGCTGGCTAATCTTGATTATATCGAACAGACCGGCGTCCTGGCGGAGCAGCTTGGGGTGCGTGGTGCACGGCGTAAAGTGAAGACCCACCAGCAAGCGTTGGAGCGGTTATATTATGCCAACCTGCGCCTGCTGATCGAGATCGTACTGCTGTAGAATTTAAGTAAATTGTACAATGAGATATTAACCTAACAGAACTTGACAAAAATCCATTTGTCTTGCGCAATTGAAGTTCCTCAACCCAGGTTGATATAAAACAAAAACAGGACTTTAACCGTTGACTTTTAAAACCAAATAATTGTATACTGTATACAAATAAAAATGATGACGAGTAGTTTGCCAACTATAAAGCGAAAGAACTATGCTCAGCAAGCCCGTGACATTATTGAGACGGCAATTATGCGCGGAGATTTCGAGCTGGGCGAAAAACTGACAGAAGAAAATATTGCCAAGCAGTTAAATATCAGTAGAGTTCCTGTTCGTGAAGCGCTACGTGCTTTGGAAAAATATGGATTGGTAGAGGTCAAGCCCAGTAATGGAGTATGGGTTATTTCGCCTGATGCGAAGGATATTGAAGAAGTATTTGATATCAGGGCTTTGAATGAACCTTATGCTTTAGAACTCTGTTTCAAAAATTCGCCTGAAAAAACAATTATCGAACTTGAACATCAAATAATGGATTTTGAAAATCTCCTTGAGCAACATGGTGATCGATATGATTTGATCAATCAAGACCTTAAATTCGATGAGATCATCTTTCTTCGATGTGGAAATAATAAGTTGACTGAAATATGGTCAATCTTGGTACCGACTATCAAGATCGGATTTTTCCACAACCCCTACTTCAAAGAGAATAATAGTATTGTGAACAATCGATCTCACCGAGAGATTGTGGCAGTTTTCAAAAAAGGACAGATTGATACAGCAAAAAATTCATTGACCGATCATATCCTAAAATCCAAGAAATTAATTTGTGAGTCTTTTAAGAAAGAAGAAGAGTAAACAGTCATTTAATTTTTTATCAATCGTTTGTAGCATATAAAACCAAATAACAAATGCAACTCTTTTGATTAGAGAGATAGAAACTTTGGCAAACGGTAACGTGCTAACGACTGACCCGAAGGAGCGCTTATGTGAAAATAATTACCGTTATGTTTGAACAATAACTTAAAAAGAAAGGTAAAAAAACATGAAAAAGACTATCACTCAAATTTATGGAATCAGTAATGTAAATGATGCAAAAATGGTAGTCGATATGGGCGCTGATCACTTGGGTGTGGCATATGGTGAGGTCGGCAAAACCCCCGGTTTTTTAGATTTTGACCAAGCTCGCGAAATCTTCGAATGTATCGGGGATAAAGCGGTAAAGGTAGGCTTGACCGTTGCTTTCGACCTCGAAGAGATAGTAGAAATGGTCAATATACTCATGCCTGATATTTTGCATCTCTCTGGTGATATTACCAAATTTTCCCCTGAGCAAGTTAAAAAACTGAAAGAACGCATCCCGGGATTGAAGATCATGCAGGCAATTCCAGCAAATGACCCAAAAGTCTATGAATATGTTGATGCGTATGAAGCGATCTCTGACTACTTTTTGATTGATACCGTTGCCGAGGGAATCGTTGGAATTGGTGCCAGTGGACTCACCCATAGCCTCGAAATTGACAAGAAGATCGTCGAATCCACAAAAGTTCCCTGTATCATTGCGGGTGGATTGGGACCAGAAAATGTAGCGGAAGCCATTCGTGTTGTCAGACCCTATGGGGTGGATTCTCTGACGAAAACGAATTGGGATAAATCGAAAGGAATCCGTGGAAAAGACCCCGAGAAAGTGAAAGCGTTCATTAAAGCTGTTCGAGAGGTGGAAAGGGAATGACAAAGGGAGTATGCGTATTAGGCGATACAGCGGTTGATCTTATTGTCCGTTTGCCCGAGATCAACAATGGTGTAAAGGTTATGGCGCATGCCCCCAACTTAAATCCAGGGGGGAGTGGCGCGAATTCTGCAGTCGCCCTCGCGCGCCTTGGAATAACCACCTATTTCATTGGCACAGTTGGAAAAGACCAGTACGGGCAGGTGGTTGAACAAGATTTCATAAAGGAAAAAGTGGAAATTGATCAACTATTTGTTGAACCAACACTCAATACGGTTTGTGTTTTTGCTTTCATAGATCAAGACGGAGAAAGGTTTCTTTGGGGATGGCCAAAGGAGAATGCCTCATTTATTTCTATTGAATTCGAAAGAATAAATCTTGATCGGATCAAAGAGACGGGATGGCTGCATACCACCGGAATCCTATTGGGGATTGAATCGAGCGGTCGTGATACGACTCTTAAAACTCTGGAATGGGCACATAAAAATGGAGTGACCACGTCTCTTGATTTAAACCTGCGGGTTGGCGAAAGTGGACAGGCGCTTGGGAAAGAATTCTATGATGTTGTAATGAACGCTGTATCCAATTCGAATTATGTTTTGGGTTCTGATCAAGAGTTCTCTCTGTTAGATCCCTCACATAACTGGGAAAAAGCAGCAGAAAAATTAGCGAAATTGGAAAAGGTCGCAGTTGTTCGACGCGGGAAAGAGGGTTCTGTTTTGATTGCTGGTGATCAACGAGTAAGCTCGCTTGCTTTTGAGGTTGATGTGGTTGATACAATTGGTGCTGGCGACATTTTCGATGCAGGCTTCATCGCGGCAATTCTCAAGAATCATGATTTTTCAACCGCGCTGCAATGGGGAAATGCGGTTGCAGGATACACTATTTCTATGGAAGGCGCCAGAACCAGCCCGACATTTGAACAAATGAAGGGTTTTATTCGTAAAAAGATAGGTTGATGAAATGGAGAATCACGTGAAGAAATATATTATGGATTGTGATCCTGGACATGATGATGCTGTGGCTTTAATTTTAGCTGCCAAACATTTGGATTTACTTGGAGTAACCACTGTCAGTGGAAATCAAACACTCGACAAGGTAACAACGAACGCATTAAAAATCCTGGAAGTCATTGGGAGGACGGATATACCCGTTTATCAGGGTTCTGAGAATCCCTGGATACAAAAATTGGAGACCGCCCCGCAATTTCACGGGGAATCAGGGTTGGATGGTCCACGGGTGCCGGCTCCGACAACCAAACCGCAGAGCATGCATGCTGTAAACTTCATTGTTGAAACGGTGAACAAACACCAACAGCTCTCTTTGATTGCCACCGGACCGCTGACCAATTTGGCATCGGCTCTGCAAATGGACCATACAATCTCAGAAAGGATTGAAGAGATCTTTATCATGGGTGGATCGTTAACGTACGGAAACTGGACACCCGCTGCTGAATTTAACATCTATGTCGATCCTGAAGCTGCCTATAAAGTTTTCAATTCTGGTGTTCCCATTCGGTTATGTGGTTTGAACCTGACCCGGCAGGCATTTGTGAACGAAAAAGATCTGAAAGTCTTGGAGGACATTAATAATCCAGTATCACTTTTTTGTCGTGACCTCCTAGACTTTTTTATCAGTTCTGGTGGAAGAAAAGCTCCTTTCAAAGGTGCTGTTTTACACGATGTTTGCGCAGTTGCTTGGGCAATTGATCCTACGCTGATCAAAGCTGTGGACATGCATGTGCAGGTCGAGTTACAGGGCAAGTTCACAAGGGGCATGACCGTTTGTGATTACAGGCATACGGGGGACCAAGATCCCAAGACTGATGTAAACCATGATCCCATTTTGCCTCCCCGTGGCGAAAGTCCCAACTGCACAGTAGGTCTCGAGCTGGATGTGGAAAGATTTTTCAAGCTCCTGTATGGAACAATTGAAAGTTATCAATAGGTCGAAATCATTCTCCCATGAAAAAAAATGATAAAGCGTATTTAGGATATGGGGCGATACTCATCTGGGCTACCGTTGGTGCTGTCATTCGTTACTTGAGCGAAGTTATAGGACCATTCACCTCAGGCTTCTATATGTATACCCTTGGCGGATTGCTAACAATTTTATTCAACCATAAGAATGGAACTAAAATGATCTCAATTGTGAAACTTCCAGTACCAGCAATCATCTGTGGAAGTCTGTATGCTGTCTATGTAATATTGAACAATTATTCAGTAGCAATTTCCCAAACTCGCGCGATCAGTATTTCAGTAGGGGTAGTAAAAGCATTGTGGCCGCTCTTCACCTTGATCTTGTCCGTCCCCGTTCTTAAAGAAAACAAAAAATTATCTATATTAGGACTGTTGTTTTCGTTTGCCGGTGTGATCGTTGTGGTTATGAATGGCTCGGGAGGTCAGGAAAGCGGCCCCCAATTCTTCCAGTTCTACAATCTATTGCCTTTTCTCATGGGCTTTCTGTCAGCCATTTGTTGGGCTTTCTATTCAAATTTGATTAGAAAACACAATTTGGATGGTTCCTTTGTTGGTTACTTTATGATTGTCGCCGGACTGATCATGGGATTATTGAGTTTGTTTGTGACTGAACCTTCCAATTGGAGTTTTGAAGTGGTGTTCCAGATCATCTATCGTACTGTGTTGACAATATTTGTAGCCACACACTTGTGGAACCGATCTATAACAGAAGGTGATATCTACAAAGTATCGATCGCTGCAAATTATTCTCCCCTGATCGGGGTTGTGGTTACATCTATCATGCTGGGAGTGAAATTACAACCCGTTGTACTGGTTGGCGCAGTGCTCTTAATACTTGGAAATATTTTCAATGTAAGAATCAATAAGGAAAAAATCATCCCTGCAAATTAAAAAAAGGATTAAAAATAGCAATAAAGACCTGCACAATTGTGCATCTTCACCATCTGTGCTTTATTAAGATCATTCGTTGTGAATAAAAATGATACATGTTAATATGGCTTTCGAAGAAGTATTGCAGTGCAGCCCACTTTTCTGAAAGGTTTGATGAGGCATAGATAAGAAACACATGGATTAGGAGGAAGTATGCCAAACGGATATCATGGAAAAATATTACATGTTGATCTCACCCATCACAAGTTTAAAGTCGAAGAACCTGATGATATCTTGTATCGGAAATACATGGGTGGGAGCGCCATGGGTGTACATTATCTGTTGAAGAATACTCCACCCAAAATAGATCCCCTGGACCCGCGCAACACACTTTGCTTTTTCACCAGCGTGATTACCGGTGCGCCGATATCTGGTCTGTCACGACTTACCGTCACGGCGAAATCCCCCACCTCGCAGTTGGTAGGTGATTCCCAATCGGGTGGTATGTTCCCGGTTGCCTTCAAAGGTAGTGGATATGATGGAATTGTCATTACTGGCAGGTCTGAGAAACCAGTCTATCTATGGATAAACTCTGAGAAAAGTGAGCTGCGAGATGCTAACCATCTGCTGGGCAGATTCACAGCAGATGTGGAGGATGCCATTCGTGCAGAGCTAGGCGATGATAAAGTGCAAATTGCTCAGTGCGGTCCGGCGGCAGAGAACGGAGTGTTGTTTGGCTCCATCATCACTAACGCCAATCGTGCCAATGGGCGTACCGGTATGGGCACGATCATGGCATCCAAGAACCTCAAGGCGGTGGCGGTGAGTGGCAGGATCAAAACACCCTTCGCCAATCCAGAGGGCATCAAAGAACTCGCAAAAGAAGGAGCTAAGCGTCTCCCCGGTTCCCCAGTTGAACATCTAGGGAAATATGGTACTGCTGGCTCAGTGGTAGGAAAAAATAAAACCGGTTATCTGCCATCTCTGAACTGGTCATCCGGTTATTTGGAAAATGCCGAACGTATTTCGGGTGAGACCATGTATGACACGGTGCTCAAAGAGCGCGATACCTGCTACGGCTGCGTGGTACGCTGCAAACGTGTGGTGGAGATCAAAGATGGCAAGTATCAGGTCTCTGAACGGTATGGTGGACCGGAATATGAGACCGTCGCCACGATGGGTTCTTACTGCGGTGTCACTGACCTAGAAGCCGTCTGCTATGCCAATCAACTGTGCAACATGTATGGCATGGATACCATCTCGTGCGGGGCTACCATCGCCTGGTTCATGGACTGCGTGGAGCACGGATATCTGGAAGATACTTTCATCCCCGGCGAACCTTGCAAATTTGGCAACGCACACGCCATGGTAAAACTGGTGGAGATGATTGCCAAACAAGAAGGTATTGGCAAGACGTTGGGCAAAGGCTCTGAACGAGCGGCGGTCGAACTGGGAGTAGGACAAGAACTGCTGGTATCGGTCAAGAACAACGAGTTCCCCGCGCACATGCCTCAGGAGAAGAGAAGCCTGGGGTTGATTTACGCTGTCAATTCCTTTGGGGCGGACCACTGTTCCTCGGAACATGATTATTCATATGGTGTGTTTTCAGAACACATGGCGACGCTGGGGTTGACTGATCCGCAATCCAATATGGTCATGAACGAGGAGAAGGTAAAGTTCGCGCTCTATACCCAGTACCTGTACAGCCTGCTGGACACGCTGAATTGCTGCAACTTTGTGTATGGTCCGGTGTGGCAGCTATACCGTCCCTTTGAACTGGTTAATCTGGTCAATGCCGTTACCGGCTGGCAAACTTCCTTATGGGAATTGATGCTGGTGGGTAAACGGCGCCTGAATTTGTTGCGGGCGTTCAACGCACGTGAGGGAGTGGGCAAAGAGGCGGATGTTGTGCCCCCCAAGATGAAGGAGAAACTGGTGGGAGGTGCCACGGATGGCATGTTCATTCCCAAAGGCGAGTTGGAAGATGCCTTGATAGATTACTACCGTCTTGCTGGCTGGAGTGAAGATGGCAAACCCACCCTTGCCACTTTGCAGGAACTGGGGCTGGAATGGGTCGGCGTGTTTTGAGCGCGAAGAAGGAGCCAACCTTTACTTTCGCAGTTCCTGCATGATAGCGATACTCTGAAGGTACGGGTATGTTCTCTTACACATGGACAATGCTATCCTTGTTTGATCCCGAAATAGCAGTTCAGAATGGTCATATAACTGTCAGTGCACACCACCAGAGTGCCATTTGCCAGTAGATGGAATGGAGCAAAACAGGCAGTTTACAGCATTTTGGTTATGTCGTTTATTAATTTCGTTCATTTTCATTTACGAAAATGAACGAAAAATTTGCCTGTGCTGCTATCAAACGCCACAATCAAAGCAGGTAGAACTACTTTTTTGGATCCAAAAAAAACAAATTCTTTACAAAAAATTTTTCACATTAATCCGTCTTCATCGGGTTATGATTTTTTTTGATCTTCTTCAAATAGAATGCGCACTGCTTCGCTTCCCATGATGGATAATTTATCTATGTATTCTTTTCCATGAGCAATATCTTTTTCCGGATCAAAATTTCCATCATCGCCGGTGACCTTCAATACATTGTCCAGCACAACCGATATACCCCCCGCGCGCAATCCCCACACGCGAGCGAGCACAAAGATCACACTGGCTTCCATTTCACCAGCAATAATTTTCAGTCTTTTGAGATCTTCGAAGTGATATCTCCAATCTGACTGCCAGAAATTGTTGAAAGAAGAACCGGGTCTTGGGTGTTTCGCATAGAATGTATCTGCTGAACGAGTCGTACCAACATGGTAGTGGTATCGGAGATTTTTGCCTGCCTGGATGCAGGCGCTCACCACCTCATGAGTGGCTACAGCTGGGAATTGGGGTGGAGCATAGAGGTGGGATGCCCCGTCATAGCGCGCTGCTGAATCAAAAATGGCAATATCTCCGTTTTCGATGTAATCTTGGAATGTACCACAAGTACCGATACGGATGAAAGTTTTAGCGCCTACCCGGGCTAGTTCTTCCATGGCGATAGCGGTAGAGGGGCAACCTATACCGGTGCTGGTACAAGAGATGGGAGCACCCTTATATACGCCCGTGTATGTTACATA
>JAAZNC010000021.1 GCA_012798455.1 Chloroflexota bacterium
AATGGTCAGGAAAAAAGTGTGGATTCTGATCTGGTATTGGTTGCCATCGGGCGCAAGCCGGTCATGCTCACTGAAGCGTTGGATAACCTGAATGTTGAATATACCAAGAAAGGCATCACAGTTGATGATCATATGATGACCAATCAACCTGATGTATGGGCGATCGGTGATGCAACCGGGAAATCTATTTTGGCACATGTTGGCATCCAGCAGGGGGTGATTTGTGGGGAGAACAGCATGGCTGGGAAGAAATCGCAACGGCTGATGGATTACAGTGTCATTCCGGCAGTGATCTACTCTATTCCGGAAGTAGCTGTGGTTGGAACTGTGCCCCAGGATTTGAAGGGTGTGACAGTCGAGAAAATTCCTTTCTCTGTGAATTTACGGGCGAACATCGAAGGGTATTCCGATGGTTTTGTAAAACTCTGGCTAGCTGGAGGAAAATTGTTGGCAGCGCAAGCGATTGGGCATAATGTCTCTGAAATTATCCAGGAATTTGCCAATATGATCGCATTGAAGACTCCTATCAATGATGTGGCGGAGATCATCCATGCACATCCATCCTATGCTGAAATCGCGCGTTTGGCATTCAACCATGTTCTGGGAAAATCGGTGGATTTCTATCTAAAGAAGTAAGCATAACTAACCAACCTCGGGACGGATGGCAAAAGGTGGTATCATGTTATAATATTGCGCGATTTTGTGGTTAGAATATTCGATACCTTTTACCACGGGAGTCCTGCTTGGTTGCAAATCCTTTTAACTGGCTTTTAGGTTTGTTTTCGCTCGATTTGGGGATCGATCTAGGAACAGCTAATACATTGATTTATGTGCGCGGGAAGGGCATCATTGTTCACGAACCATCCTGGGTAGCTATTGAAAAACGTACCCGCCGACCGGTGGCAATTGGCACACAAGCCAAACAGATGGTCGGTAGAACACCCGCTAATGTTACTACCATCCGCCCGATCCGAGATGGTGTAATATCCGAGTTTGAAATAACCCAGGCAATGCTGGCATATTTCATCGGTCGGGTGCATCAACAGGCTATTGTCCCGATGCCGCGCCCACGAGTGGTGATTGGCATCCCTTCCGGAGCTACAGAAGTAGAAAAACGAGCGGTCTTCGATGCTGCAATGGCAGCTGGCGCAAGAGAAGTATATCTGATTGATGAGCCAATGGCTGCCAGCATTGGTGCGGGGCTACCATTAGCAGATACCTCTGGTTCAATGATCGTCGATATTGGTGGGGGCACAACAGAAATCGCTGTCAATTCCATGGGTGGTATCGTTGTATCACGTTCCCTGAGGGTGGCCGGTGATGAGATGGATCAGGATATCACCGATTACATCCGTAATAAGTACAGCCTGTTCATTGGTGAACGGATGGCGGAACAGATAAAATGGGAAATAGGTTCGGCTTACCCGTTTGAATCAGAAAAAACCATGCAGGTACGCGGGCGCAATTTGATCACCGGATTACCCGAGTCAATTGAGATTTCCTCAATCGAAATTCGCGAATCATTGAGTAATTCCATCCAGGTTATCATCGATACGATTAAAAATGCACTAGATGAAGTACCACCCGAAATCGGCGCCGATCTGCTTGATACCGGAATATGCCTGGCAGGGGGTGGTTCACTGCTGCATGGCATGGTTTTGCGTCTGGCGGATGAATTGAAAATGCATGTTTGGTTAGCTGATGATCCCATGACGTGTGTAGCGCGTGGTGCAGGCATCGTTCTGGAAGACCTTGAACGCTTTAGAGGATTATTGACTGATATTGATGGGAATAAACAGCGCTTCTAAATCCTCCCTCCTGGCATGAATAAAATTGGGATAATGGTGAAAAATGCGTTTTGAAAATAATCGCACGCTTCGAACCGTTGTGATTTCACTGGTGATAGTGGGAGTAATTTTGCTTGCATTGAGCGGGGTTCTGCGCCCTGTGCTTGGGAAGGTGATGGATCCTTTTGTGCGGGTTCAGGGATGGATCTCCAACCAGTTCATGGCAATCTATGATTTTTTTACCTTACCACGAGAAGTGACCGACCTGATGGCTGAGAATTCCCAGCTCAGGAATGAAGTATCCCAATTACAAAGCCAGATCATCGAGTTGGAAGAACAATTAAGTGAAGCAGATATCCTGTATGCATTATTGGATTTTGCACGCGCCAAACCAGAGAGTACCTATGTGGCAGCTTCGGTGATCGGTCGTGATCCTAATCCGTTCATGCATTACTTGATTATTGATCATGGCTCTGACGATGGCATTCGATATGGAATGCCGGTTGTGACTCAACAAGGATTGGTTGGAAAGATCGATGCGGTAACTGCCAGTGCCTCACGTGTACAGTTGATTAATGACCCTGCTTCTAGCATTAACGTTAGAATGCAATCTCTAAATGTTGAAGCTCAACTTACTGGTACTTCAACCGGCGATTTGGAACTCACTATGATACCGGCTGATGCGAATGTGCAACCAGGGGAAATCTTATTGACTTCTGGGTTGGGAGGTAATTATCCGTCTGATATCCTGGTTGGTCAGGTGCTAAACATACAGAAGAAAGAAAATGCTATCTTTCAAACCGGGGTGGTAGAATCGCAGGTTGATTTTTCAAGCTTGCGAGCGGTGCTGGTCATTACGAATTTCAGTGCCATTGATATTCAATCATTGACGAATGAGTAAACGATAAAAATGGATATCTTTCTTTCGTCCCTGTTGGTGCTAGTTTTTACGTCCTTGCAGCTTTCAGTGGTGAGTCGTATCCCGCTGAACCACGGAAAAGCTGATATTTTGCTGTTATTCGTGATCGCCTGGTGTTTGAACCGCCAGGCACGGAAATACTATATTCCGGTCTTGCTGGCAGGTGGTTTGATAAGTTTCATCTCCTCGCTTCCTTTCCCAACTGCAATCATCAGTTATTTGGTGGCAGCCCTATTGACTCGGGCGTTGATCAGTCGATTATGGGAAATGCCCGTTTTTTCAATGCTGCTCCTCACGATCATAGCGACGTTTTTTCAGCATTTGCTGTATATTGTTATAATACAATTTCAGGGAATAACGATTCCTTTACTCCCCAGTTTGCAAGCAATAACCCTCCCGAGTATTTTCTTGAATATCATCCTTGCATTTCCTATATTCCTTATTGTTCAAGATGCTCAGAAATTTGTATATCAAGAAGTAGAAAATGATTAATGATCGAAACAAAAAAACAACTTGGCGTACACGCTCCCTGTACCTTCTCATTTTAGTGATCTTCGGATTTTATATCTTTCGATTACTGAATTTACAGATCATCAATGGTGAAGAATATGTAGCCCAGGCGGAAGAGAACCGTACTACCAATATCAGCATCCAGACTGAAAGAGGTGTCATCTATGATCGTAATGGTATCGTGCTGGCAAAGAACGCTGCATCTTATAATGTGGTTATTACACCAGCCGATCTTCCTGTGGATGAGGGTGCAACCCAAGAGATCTACCGCCAGCTTTCTGAGGTGATCGATGTGCCTGTTTCTAATGGAGAACTCACTGATGAGGTCGTGAGGACCTTTTCTCCATGTGAAACGAATCTGGGTATTTCTCAGATCGTGATCATCGCAGATACCAATGCCCCTTATACTCCCATGCAAATAAAATGTGATGTTGATGAACAGACTGCCCAACTGATCGAATCTAAATCTGATGAATGGCCGGGTGTGGAAGTGGAGATTGAGCCAATCCGTGAATATCCCACTGGAGAGCTGACATCAGAGATCATCGGATTCTTAGGTCCCATCCCGGAATCACTGGAAGAATACTATACGGAATTGGGGTTCGAACCAGGGCGCGATAAAGTTGGTTATGCAGGTGTTGAAGCGACTATGCAGGAAGTGCTTGGCGGGACCAACGGGTTGCGTGTGGTGGAAAAAGATGTTGCGGGTAAAGTGATCCGTGATCTTGAGCCACCGGTAGAACCTGCGTCTGGATTGAATGTTAAATTGACTATCGATACCCGTTTGCAAGAGGCAGCCAAAGCGGCACTGGTAGGAAATATTGATTGGTGGAATCGCTGGTTTAATGATGTACGTTTTACGAATGGGGTAGTGATCGCAATCAATCCTAAAACTGGTGAAATATTGGCACTGGTGTCCTACCCGACCTATGAGAATAACCGTATGGCGCGTTTTATCCCAGCCTATTATTATGAGCAATTGAGTGCTGATCCAAACCGCCCGTTATTTAACCATGCCATCTCGGCAGAACATCCTCCGGGTTCGGTATTCAAGATTGTTGCTGCAATCGGTGCTATCAATGAAGGGGTTATCGCTCCTTATCAAAGTCTTATAACGCCATATTCAATCACAATTGATGACAAATATTTGGAAAATGAAACCGGCACAAAACGAGAATTTGTGGATTGGAAAGATGGCGGACATGGACAAGCGAACTTTTTTAAAGCACTGTCTCATTCTGTAAATGTTTATTTTTATAAGATCACTGGAGGATATGAAAATGAAGTAAATCCAGGGTTAGGAATTTGGCGATTGAGTGAATACGCGAAGGCTCTCGGATTTGGGGCAATTACAGGGATTGAACTTCCGGGTGAAGC
>JAAZNC010000022.1 GCA_012798455.1 Chloroflexota bacterium
CGCGCATTTGCATTTGTTTTTGATATGGATCGCCTATTTGAGCAGTTTATCGCCAGTTTTTTGCAAACTTACAGCCGGCTTATTCTGCCTGAGGAATGGCGAGATCTACCAATTGAATTACAAGGCAGCATATCCAAGCGACACCTGGTCTTACCGATGCCGCTGCCTGAGAAACCGATGTTTCCATTAAAACCTGACATCTTATTAGGTTTACCCGGTCAACCAAATCTGATTATTGACACAAAAAATAAAGCGCTTCCATTAAAACAGTCATATCGAGCAGTCGCTGAAGGCGATGCTTATCAAATGCTGGCTTATGCAACTCAATTTCATTGTCGTAGTATTTTACTTCTGTACCCTCACACACTTGGAGCAGAAGAGTTCACACCTAAAATGCTAATGGTTGAGCAAACCTCTATCCGGATATTCGTTGCGACTTTGAATTTACATCAACCATTGAATCAAATTTTTCCATTGATCCAAGAATTTCGTAATATTTTGTTTTCTATTTTCTCGCAAGTAGGTTTACCATCGGAGGTAATATGGCCCGCATGACAGAATTCCAACCACTCTATGAGGCGTTTCACCTGTTTCAGGAACGTTGCTTACAGCAGGACCGTTCACTTATTTGGCCGGACCAACCGATATGGACGGTCGCCAACTTACAGCGTTGGAAAACGCAGGTTATTGATAGCCCTAACCTGGAAGGGAATTTAAATTTTAATGAGAAATTAGAACAACAACTTGTTGGCGCACCACCAATCTTATGGGGGTTAGCAGCTGATTTGCATTATGTATACTATTTACCTTCTGCGAACATCATTCTTGCCACACGTTTGCGCAATATAGGCTGGGCTGCTCAGAAAAGCGGTTTGACGCTACCACCAGAAAACGACCCCATTTGGGCAGCTCAAAAGAATGGATTTACCAGAACCACTCAGAAATATCATTTTCGATATGCCCAACTCCATTTATTGGCTGCATTTGCTTTAAGATTAAAAGAGCAAGGTAATGCCGAACAAATACTTACAGATTCGCCCCAAGTCCAATCAATGCTCGATGAAATCCTGGAAGGTATCCCAGCAAAAGGCGATCGAGCTTATGATCTCCGACATGCCATCTTGTATTTGATGTTCCCAGATCAATATGAGCGGATTATCAGCACCACGCACAAAGAAAAAATTGTTAGTCGTTATATTAAGTATGTTTCTGACCCACACACAGATCTCGACACGCGGTTACACCAAATCCGGGAAGGTTTAGCCAGCGCCCAACCAAGTGGCCAGAACTTTGACTTTTATAAGGATCTTAAACAAGAATGGAATCCCGATGAAGTGGAAACACCGCCGCAACCTGAGACAGGCAATAAACCAGAAGAACCTCAAAATGATACCAGGATTGTGGTTGATGCATTGCGTTTGTTGAACCGCTTTATGAATTTGATTCTTTTCGGTCCTCCTGGAACAGGCAAAACTTTCTGGGCGAAAATTATTGCAAACCGACTGGTCTCTCCCCAACTCAAACAGGCGCAGTCTCGAGCGACCTTTCTGCAAACGGTCATAGAGGATTTACCTTTCTACGATATTTTAGCTTTGGATATGTACAGAACAGGACATGACAAAAAATATACAGTTCCTCAGCTTGAAGAAATGGAATTGGTTCAGGCTCGTTTTAGACAAAGTCCGGTAAAACACCAAAAAAACCAAATATGGGGGTATCTACAGGCGCACACAGCTATCGAAAGTCAGACCGTCAATCTGACTTCACGTGCTGAGCCTTTCCTTTTTGACAAAACTGCAAATAGCCAATGGTTTTTGACACCTGCCGGCAAGGAATATGTCCAAGGCACCTTAACGGATCGTCTTACCTTGATCAAACAAGGTCCTCCCGCAACAAACCAACCAGAAGATTTTATTCGTTGGGTGACATTTCACCAGTCCTATGCGTACGAAGATTTTGTGGAAGGTTTACGGCCCAAAACTGAGCAGGGTGATGCGATGGTTTTGGCTTTTGAATTGAAACCGGGGATCTTCCGTAGCCTATGTGCACGTGCTAAAGATGACCCAAATAACCAATATGTTCTGGTTATTGATGAAATCAACCGTGGAAATATCGCCAAAATATTTGGTGAGCTGATGACGCTTATTGAAGCGGATAAGCGAGGTAAGCAGCCAGTTGAACTTCCATACAGCAAAGAAGATTTCCAAGTTCCGGTAAATCTAGCCATTATTGGCACAATGAACACGGCTGATCGAAGCATTGCGTTACTGGATGTTGCTTTACGCCGGCGATTCGCTTTTCTGGAATTATTACCTGAGGCACAACTACTTGACGGAATCAACGTTTCGTTAGCAGAAGAAGATGCTTTAAATATCGGAACGTGCTTGAAAAATTTGAATCAGCGCATTGTTGAATTTCGTGGTGCAGATTATCAGATCGGACACAGTTATTTTCTACCACTCCAGGTGATCGCGGATGAGGTGGAAAAGCTTAATTGTTTGGATGATATCTGGAACTACCAGGTTGTACCGCTGCTCAAAGAATATTTCTACGGCCAGGTTGACCTTTTGCGCCAGGTTCTGCCCAGTTTCTTTAGCCAGGATGATGGCGGGCAACCCCAATCTGCAAGTGGCCTTGTAGACTTGCATGGTGAAGATCTTGTGGCCGCGTTGAACAAGCTATAGGTATCGTTTCCGAATACCAAAAATATGTTTTCTTCAAAAAATTTTATGCGCTTGCATATATTTAGTCAGATGATAAGGATTTTATTAATTGGATTCTTGAAACGTTATCCACCTGGAAGACGCTTTCTGGTCACGAAGATGAGATAATTCCTACAAATTTGGATAGTGACTTATTGGAGACAGGTTAAAAAATGTCAGAATTCCATTTCAAACGTCTTGAAAAGTATAAAGTGGGTGGTACAAGGGATAAGATGGAGCTTAAGGTTCCTTTGCCGCATAGCCCCAGTGGGAAAGTTTACCGATGGTGTCCAAATGTTGATTGCACACCACGATTATTTCTTCTTGGTGATGCGCAGATACCGGAAAAGCTTGATATTTCCCAGCTAAAGAGAACTCCCGGAACCCAAGGAACAACATGTCCATATTGTGGAATGGATGCTGATGATGATGAATTTAATTACCTTGGTGATATAAAAGCTATACAGAAATATATCGAATGGGCAGCATCCAGAGATGTTAACGATTACTTTGTGAAAATGGCCAAGGATTTCAATCGTTCCCAACCAAGGGGTGGATTAATTTCTATCAAGATGGACATTAAACCAGATTACAGTCAGGAACCTCGAGCATGGAGAGAAGACTTAATTCGGAATTTGGCTTGTAATATCTGTGGGCGAAAATATGGAGTGTACGCAATTGCCCTATTTTGCCCTGACTGTGGCGGTAAAAATTTACACGTGCACTTTGAACGCGAAATCGAGCTCATCCTTCAACAAATAGACTTGGCTGAGCAGGTTGCGGAGACTAACAATAGTGAACTTTCCTATCGAATTCTTGGGAATGCACACGAAGATGTAGTAACTGTATTTGAAACTTATCAAAAAGTATTTTATAGATATATGATCAAAAAGATTTTCCCTAAAGATCAATCAGAAAAAATGATTGATAAGGGAGCAATTGGCAACCGGTTCCAGAACTTGGATAAGGCTAAGGATCTGTACAAGAAACTTTCACTTGATCCGTTCAGCGTACTTACTCTGGAAGAGTTGGATCTAATGAAACTGAACATTGAGAAACGACACGTAATTGGGCACAACCTGTCGTTAGCCGACGAAGCGTATGCGGATACAATGAGTCGCGAGAAACCTGGTACCACGGTTGAGATTCTCGCTGAAGAAATATCCGAATTTGCCGAAACGGTTAAAAAAATTATCATGGAATTAGAACAGCTCATGTGATTTTGGATAAGAGTTAAAGTTATCCAAAAACATGATGCATCCAATTTATATCTACTAGTTTAGATGGGAAAAACCACTTGCGAGTCTGCATTCATCGTGGAAGCAAACAAATAGGCGGAAGCTGTGTTGAAGTTGAAAGCCAAGGTCAACGGCTGCTTATTGATTTGGGCTTACCATTGGATGCAGAAAATAATAGTAGTCAATACTTGCCTGAGATATCCGGATTAGACGGCAATGATGCATCTCTACTTGGTATCCTTATTTCCCACCCGCACCTCGACCATTTCGGCTTGCTCACTCATATCTCACCGATGATTCCTGTTGGTATGGGGCCTGCTGCTCGCCGCATCCTGGCTGCTGCCGCGCCTTTCTTACCTGGCAACTGGCCTGTTCCCTCACAGGGATGGGATTACCAATCCGGGCAATATTTTGAAGTGAGCCCTTTTCAAATCACCCCCTTTCTTGTCGATCACTCGGCATATGATGCCTATGCACTCTTAGTTGAAAGTGATGGAAAACACCTCTTCTATAGCGGCGATCTTCGTGCTCATGGACGTAAGGCAGCCCTGTTCGAGCACCTGGTTGTATATCCTCCTACGAACATCGATACTCTACTTTTGGAAGGATCTTCACTAGGAAGGCTTAATGACGACCAACATTTTCCCACAGAAGCTGATATTGAGACACAACTTGTGCAGGCTTTTTCCGCTACCGAAGGTTTGGCGCTGGTTCATACTTCAGCCCAAAATATTGATCGAGTTGTTTCCATCTTGCGTGCTTGCAAACGGACGGGTAGAAAACTAATTATCGATCTGTACACGGCTGCTATTCTAGAAGCAACCGGTAATCCTCATATCCCCCAATCCAACTGGCCAGAGGTCGCGTTGTTCATCCCCCAAGCTCAACGCATCCAGATCAAAAATAATGCCTGGTTTGATCTTCTCAAACACCATGCGGCAAATCGTATTTTCATAGAGAATTTGCATGAGGCACAGAGCAAATCCACATTGCTTTTTCGCCCGCTGCATTGTCCTGACCTCGAGCGGGGAAATTGTTTGAAAGGAGCCACTTATATTTATTCTCAATGGGAGGGATATTGGGAAAAAGACTCTTACAATAGGTTGAAGGAATGGTTGGAGCGGAATGCTATCCCTAAAATTAGTATCCATACATCAGGGCATGCCAGTCCCGGAGATTTACAGAAAATCGTGACAGCAATCAATCCGCGCAAGGTGGTTCCAATCCACACCTTTTTCCCTGAACGATATAGTGAGTTATTCCAAAATGTGGAAGTGCATAATGATGGCGAGTGGTGGGAGGTATAGATGAGAAAGTTATCTGCAAAATTTATGGGTGATCTTGTTGATTCCGATGGTGTGCTATACCCAATCTTAGCACGAGTAAAAAAAGACCATACATTAATGCTGGCAATTCGAGAAAATTTCATCAATATCTATTATCGCGGTGGAAATATCCTCAATCTCAAGGAGCACAACAAAGGTTTTTATCAAGCTTCATTTGATGATCAATATAATAAATCTGGGCTTCTCATTCCTGATTCTCCAACCGAGATTAACAATCAGAACGATTCAAGGAGTTGGATTGATTCATTCCCAAGTCGCAAGAATATCATGGACGAATACTTCTCAACCTATGGCAAGGCAGAGAGAGAGTTTCAACAGTTGATTGCTCGTGAAAATAACAATTCGACCATTTCGAATGAAAGTGAATATTTCGTTTCGGATATCGAAGTTACTGAACCTTATGCTAGATTTGATATTATGGCCATTCGCTGGTTGGCAGCCCAGCGAAAAAACGGTAGTAACTGTAAAGCTGCCTTGATTGAGATGAAATATGGTGATGGTGCGCTTGGGGGTAGTGCTGGCTTGGTTAAACATCTCAAAGATATGGAAAAGTTGATCTCAAATAAAGATAGTTACGCTAAACTATTGGAAACCATGGAAAGCCAGTTTAATCAACTTGATGAACTTGGGATGTTGAAATTTAATAAAGGTACAAGTAATGCAAAGGTTAAACTGAATGCTGACGAAAAGCCTGAAGTGATTTTTATCCTGGCCAACCACAATCCACGAAGTCCGAAGTTAAAAACGATACTCAGTGATCCTGAAATTGATAAATATGCACAGTCACAGCTATTTGATCTCAAATTTTATGTGGCTAGTTTTGCCGGTTACGGATTGCATGCAAAATGTATGCTTCCTTTAGTTGAATTTCGGAAATTATTGTAAGTTTCCATTCTTGTCCGTTTTGGCTTAAGAATGATTAGCACTACACAATATAGAAAAAATAGATTTTGAAGGTTAAATTTC
>JAAZNC010000023.1 GCA_012798455.1 Chloroflexota bacterium
CCATCAAATAACGCTTCAGTTCGATATAGTTATAGATCTCTCCATTGAAAATGATCCAATAACGACCATCGTACGATTGCATGGGTTGATGCCCAGCCGTGGAAAGATCCAAAATGCTCAAACGGCGGTGTGTTAACCCCAGGCACCCATCCACAAAGCAACCTCCATCATCCGGACCGCGGTGTTTCAAACTTTCTGCCATGGCAAGTAGAATTTCGCCATCAATTTTTTCATTCTGCTTCGTATGAAAAATGCCACAAATACCACACATATGTCCTCTTAAGAATTGATCTTGGTCGGAAAACTGTTCTGTACTTTCTGTTCTCTAAATTTTTGGACAGCAGTTTGCCGGTCTTGTTGATATATTTTGCCCAGGCTACGGTAGTGATTTTTCCAACCGCCAAACGGCCAGTGATAAAAAAGAGCTAACAATAGATAACCGACCGTGGTAATACTGCCCACCATTTTGCTTTTTCCCTGTTTCAGATCATAACGCAATACAAAAGGCACTTCTGCAAATTTACACCCCATTAGTTTCAATTTCACTAAAATTTCAAGGGTAGAGGTAAAACCAATCCCTTTCAATTGGATGAAATTATTGCCATACAACGCAATGGCATCCTGGATAACACCAGCGCGATAAGCACGAAATCCACAGGAATAATCGCGTACACCCTTTATATTGAAAACAATCTGCATGAAAAGATTAGCACAGCGACTGATGAATTTTCGTTGAAAGTCAAGACCTAACTGTCCACCACCGGGTCGAAAACGAGAGGTATTGACAACATCATAACCCTGATTGATCATGGTAATCAAATCCAGAATATATTCCGGTTCATGCGTATTATCACCTTCCACACGCACAACGATATCGTCATGTTTACTGTGAACAGCGACATATTCAAAACCATCACGTTCAGTCTCTCCCAATCCACGGTTGATGGGATGGGTCACTAGCTGTAAAGGATATTTGTGGCTGACTTCGCGCAGAAGCAAAGAGGTCTTATCGGAGCTGCCGTCATCCACCACCACAATCTTATATTCCCAACCCTGCAACCCAGCGGTCACTTTTTCCAGCAGAGTAAGAATAGCATTCTCTTCATTAAATGCCGGGATGAATATCCAGATCATACGACGCTCCCCTTTCCAAGTTGAATCAGGGTAAAGCCATGCGCTTCATCTTCCCGGATGACATTGCGCCCATCCACGATCAAGAGGGAACGCATCCTTCCCAGTAATTTCGTTATCTCAAGAGAAAAATACTCTTTGTGAGCGGTCATAATGACAAGTGCATCACATCCTTTCGCCAATTCATACAGATTCCCCTGGTAGGCAGGAATATAGGGGTCATGGACGCGTAGGGAAGCACAACGATCCTGCAACATTTGCACCAGGGAAGCTGAGGGTGAATTGCGTTTATCATCACTACCTTCTAGGTAAGCATAGCCAAGGATCAGGATGTTCGATTGGGCAAGGTTCTTTCCCATTCTCTTCAAGCCTTGCTCCAGCAGAGATGTCATATGCGCTGGCATGCCATCATTGATATGGCGGGCTGTTGGAATCAGTTTTAAAAATTGATCATCGGGTATACTGCTTGTCAGCAGCCAGGGATCTTTGGGAATGCAGTGTCCGCCCACTCCTGCACCCGGAAAATGGATATCGCGGTGTGGCGTTTTATTGACTAGCTCGCGCACGTGCCATACATCGGCGCCCAATTGCTCACACAGCATGGCGATCTCATTGGCAAAAGCGATCTGGACATCACGGTAGGTGTTCTCGACTGTTTTCACCAGTTCAGCGGTAATCCAATCGGTTGGATCAATCTCCGCTTTTACAAACAGGCGATACAGTTCTGCCATCACAGCAGCGGTTTCTGCATTCGCACCACCTACTACTCTGCTCATGTTCCGGATATTTGCCAGCAGCTTGCCAGGCATAACCCGTTCGGGACAGTTCCCTAGATAAAAATCCACGTTTAATTTTCCACCACTCTCCTCTTCGAGAATGGGTTGCACAATCTGCTGCATAGTTCCCGGGGAAATGGTGGATTCGATAATGACCAGCGCTCCCTTGGGGATAACCTTGCCCAGCGAATATAAGGCGGAAATAAGGGCCCGATAATCCGGTTTGTGATCGTCCCCCACGGGAGTTTCTACATTGACAAATACCACATCTCGATCATGCAGGTCAGCATAATCGCCGGTTGCCTGCAAGGAACCGGAAGCAACGTTTTTATTAATAAGTTCATTCAAGCCCGGTTCCTCACCACCAATGGGATTTTCTCCCTTATTGACCGTTTCTACTCGCCAAGCTTTTACATCCACGCCCAGCACATGAAAACCACAATCTGCCAACGTAGCAGCCAGCGGCAAGCCCACATACCCCAACCCAATCACCGTCAATTTGGCGGTACGATTATCGATCTTCTTTCTAAGATCAGTTAAACTCATTTCACAGCTCGATCACTTGATGAGATAGTCCGGATTCCACCAGGGCAGAGGCAATGCGCAAAGCCTGAAGCCCATCTTCACCGCTGACCGGCATTATGGAATCGTTTTCTATCGCTTGCACAAAGGAAAAGATTTCTTTTTTAAGCGGTTCGACCCGATCAATGGCAAAACGAATCATTTTGCCAGGGTTCACCCCTGAAATAGTCTTTAATGAATCCCATATTTCTTGTACCGCCAGGGAATTTTCATAAAAATACAAATCTTGGGTAAGATCGTCCACTTTAAACATCCCCTTTTCACCCACTACCGTGATTTCACGTATTTTGGCGGGGGTCAGCCAATTGATATTCAGTGCGGCGGTGATCCCATTCTGAAGACGCATGATCGCAATCATCAGGTCTTCGTGTTCAGTATGAATACGTTTTTCTGTTTCCGCGTATAAACGGATTAGATCTGAACCGGATAAGTAGCGAATTATATCAATATCATGTGGTGCCAAATCGACCACTACACCTACATCTCGAATGCGAGCCGGGAAGGGCCCTTCCCGGCGGCAAACTATTTGAAAAATGCGTCCCAATTCATCTGCATCAAGACGCTTTTTCATTTCCATCACCGCCGGATTAAAACGGACGATATGCCCCACCATCAGCTTACAATTGGCAATCCGGGCAGCATTGATGATGATTTGCGCTTCTCCAACCGTAGATGCAATAGGTTTTTCAATTAATAAATGTGCACCAGCCCGAACACAATCCAGAGCAACGGCGACATGATCTTTGGTGGGAACTACAATTGAAACTACATCCGGTTTTTCTTTCACCAACAAATCACGATAATCAGTATAGACACACACTTTATATTTCTCTGCAATAAAC
>JAAZNC010000024.1 GCA_012798455.1 Chloroflexota bacterium
AAGGGAGTAAGATCGCAGGTAGACTACCTGCTTGATAGGCGGCGTGTGTAAGCGCAGTAATGTGTTAAGCTAAGCCGTACTAATGATCGAGGGCTTCATTGCGTGGTGCGGAGTACTCGGTACTCTTTGTTATAATCTACATACTATTCAAGGTTCACTTAAGTCTCTTGGTGATTGGAGCGACGGTGGTACACCCGGTAACATACCGAACCCGGTAGTTAAGGCCGTCAGCGCCGATGGTACTTGGGGGGCAGCCCCCTGGGAGAGTAGGTCGTTGCCAAGAGACTTTTTTGTTTAATTTGCTCCTTTTCAATTAGAATAGGAGTGTTATGAATATCTCCCCCCAGGATTATTACTGCAAACCAGGTCACTTAACCGATCATGGTAAATTTGCCTTTTTAAAACAATACTTACCAGATGATATTCCCTCTTTGTGCAAATTGATCCACAATATCGCGATCCATATCTTTTGGGCAGAACGGATGGGATGTCCTTTAGATGAAGTACGTCAATCTGATGTACGGTTACGATCTTTTGCAAAAAAGATGGAGCGCTTGTTTGAACTCGATGATGCAACCATCAATATAGAACGTAAAAAAGAAAAAAAGCTGGTTGTGAACTGCCGTGACATCTCCCTTATCATGACCACTTTTTTACGGATGAAGGAGATTCCTGCCCGGTGCCGGTGTGGTTTCGCCACTTATTTCATTCCTCAAAAATATGAAGATCATTGGATTTGTGAATATTGGGATGTTGAAGCGCAACAATGGAAAATGGTGGATGCGCAAATTGATGAATACCAGAAGAAAGTACTAAAGATAAATTTTGATGTAAATAATGTTCCACAGGGAAAATTCATCCCGGCTGGACGTGCCTGGCAGTTGATCAGGCAGAACAGAGCTGACCCACAAAAGTTTGGCATCTTCAAGTATAAGGGAGAGATGTTTATTGCGGGAAATATGCAACGCGATCTACTGGCTCTGAATTCCATGGAATTATTACCCTGGGATTTGTGGGGCTATCTGGACAAGCGGTATATCCAATTGACTCAACATGACCTCAAATTATTGGATGAAATGGCGATTATAACCCAATTAGGAGACAGCGCTTTCCCGATGGTGAGGAATATGTTCAATAACAACCCGGCACTTCATCCAAAACAAACATGGCTTATTTAATATTGATGTATAAACATATCACTTTCTTTTATAGGATCGTTTATTGATGGAACAGCGATTGTCTGTCACAAAACTTGTCTCATTGAATTCATATTGGTTTGGACTCTCATTCCTTTGGAATTCACTGCATCCGATCATCCTGCCTGCTATTTTGCTCTCTTATGTTCCTGCAACCAGCAAGAATACCTATTTGGGTTTGCTATCTTTTCTTGGCTTAATCTTGGCAATGATAGTACAGCCCCTTTCTGGATCCATCAGTGATCGAACTGAGTCGCATTGGGGGCGCCGAGTGCCCTTCATAGCGGTGGGAACCTTTGTAGATATGTTGGTCATCTCTTTGGTGGCATTTACCAATACATTGTTTAGTATCTTTATAGGTTACATTGCTCTTCAAATCTCATCCAATATTGCGCATGGACCCATGCAGGCAATTATCCCTGATATGGTTCCCGAAAAACAAAAAGGATTGGCAAGCGGAATCAAAAATTTCATGGATGTTGCTGGAGTGATAGCAGCATCCTTACTGGCGGGATCGCTGATCTCTCCCGCCGGAGTAGGATCTGGCAGGATCCTTGTTGCAATCATTATGATACTGGGAATTACAGCTCTAATCACTGTTCTGGCTGCTGCAAGTAGAAATGACGAGAATGATACTTTGCACCTGCCCACGAATATAAAATTAAAAGAGTTATTCAAGATCGATCTGCAAGAGCACTCTGCTTTTGCGAATTTGATCCAAGCGCGTTTCATATTCTTACTGGGTGTATATGGGATACAAACCTTTGCCCAATACTATATTGGAGATGTTCTACAGGTGGAGAATGCGGTAAAAACAACCGGGAATGTTATGGCGGTCATTGCAGGTGCTCTGGTTGTAAGTGTGTTGGTCACCGGATGGCTGAGTGAAAGAATTGGTTCTAGGATGTTGATGAATACAGCCATGCTGATCACAGCGTTGGGGAGTGCTATCCTTTTCTTTATTCAAGAGATAGGTACATTTACTATTGTGGCTGGTTTCATCGGGGCAGGTATGGGCTTATACCTTACTTCTAACTGGACGGTGGCGGTGAAACTAGCGCCGCCAGAACAAGCAGGAAAATTTATGGGGCTGACCAATCTTGCCACCGCTGGTGCCAGTGCTGTGGGTAGATTAGAAGGTCCCTTCATCGATCTGGCAAATCGATTGGGGTCAGGGGCTTTTTGGGGTTATCGCTTGATGTTCCTGTTCAGCGTCCTTTGTTCCCTGACAAGTTTCTATCTTTATAACCATTTTATGAAAAAACGGAATCACAACCCAAATTGATAGCTAGTTGTTTTTATCTGAGGCATTACACAGAGGCATTACGCAGAATGTTGGGAAAACTTCAAAAGTGGACACATAAAAACTTTAAAAGTGAACTGTGAAATTTTCCGAAGCTGGACGAAACTTCAAAAGTGAACTGACTTATCAACACTTGAGATGGGGATATTCAAGGAGTGAAGCAGCCTGTCA
>JAAZNC010000025.1 GCA_012798455.1 Chloroflexota bacterium
AAAAATAATATCAACGATCTGTTTCTCAAAAGGTACTATGAATTCAATTTTCACCTTATTATTCTCGAGACCCGTCACCTACCGCAACCTGGTCTTCAAGGGTGGCGGCATTCGTGGCATTGCCTACATTGGGGCATTGGAAGTACTGGAAGAGAAAGGCATCTTGCCCGGCATCCAGCGCGTGGCAGGCACCTCTGCCGGCGCTATTTCCGCCTTTCTGGTCAGCCTGCGCTTACCTGTTTCGGAGATCCTGGAGCTTTTCTCGACGCTCGATTTTCGCAAGATCCCACAAGCTTCCACCAGAAAACACAGGCTCCCTATCCCCCTACCCAGCGAAGAAGAAAAACTGACGCGTATCGTGAGATCATACGGGTTGTATTCCAGTTCCTATTTCCATGAATGGCTGCGTTCGGTAGTGGCAGAACATTGCGACGGCAATGCGGATGCCACCTTTGCCGATTTCCACAAGCGTGGCTTTCGCGACCTGTATATTGTGGTCGCCAATCTCATCAAACGCCAGGGGGAGATCATGTCTTATCACGATACGCCCCACGTGGCAGTGGCAGATGCGGTGCGCATGTCCATGTCGATCCCGCTCTATTTTGAGGCATTGCGGTTCGACGGGAAGAAATTCGGCAAGGGTGATTATTACGCGGATGGCGGTGTGTTCAACAACTATCCCATCAAGCTGTTCGACCAGCCACCCTACGTCAGGAGAACCGATCTGAAACGCACCAAGGGCAACCCGGAAACGCTGGGGATGTTCCTTTACCCTGAAAATGGACTGAAGTTAGTAAAGAACGAGATACCGCGCAACCTGATGGATTACCTGGGCATCGTGATCGGCAACCTGTATACCGCTTTTGAGACCACCCAGTTCGAGACCAGTTTCATCGACCAACACCGCACCATCGCCATTTCCGACTGTGGCATCCAGTCGACAGATTTCGCCATCGTGAAAGGTGACGAAAAATACAACATGCTCAAAGCAGCCGGGCGGCAGGGAGCACTAAATTTTCTCAAAGATCGTTAGGTTTTATGAAAACTAACCAAAACGGGTGAACCAAATTAGTTCACCCGTTTTTTCGTCATTCAGATCATTCATCTTCCTGATCTTCTTCGTCATCCCCCTCCAGATCATCAAAATCTTCGAATTCATCCGGGGTGTGGCGCGTCCACAGCAGCAAGATCTGTCCCTCATCGGTATCGATCGAACGTGCTGCCATGATCGGCACGGTTTCTTCCACGCCCATATCATTGCGGTAATGCAGATGGATCACCCCATTTTCTTTCCACATGCGGTGGCAGCGTTCCACCAATTCAGGACCGTTGAAAGTGCGCACCTGGGTCAGGCTCATATCAAATAAAAGAGGACCTTCCGATAGCCCCAGCGCCCAACCATCTTCGATAGGCTCGAACACCGGCGGAGGTCCTTCGATGATCGTGATCTTATCTTCAAGATTTTTCTTTGTCATGCTTGCTCTCCAAAGGCACAATCATACCATTAATCAAATTCACTGGCGCGTACTTTTTAATAAAACAATGAGATTTCGCTTATCTTTTTTTAATCATCTCTTTTTATTATTTATAGCATAAGAAACAGAACAAAAAAATGGAGGTTTAATCATGACATACTATGTTTACTCACCTTTTGGCAGAGCCGCTCGCATGCGGCGTATGCGTGAATTCTTTGATGATGATATGCCATTCTCAGAGCGCGAGGTAATGGTGCCCATCGATGTGCGTGCCGAGGATGATGATTTCATCGTCACTGCGCTGGTACCCGGGCTGAAACCTGAAGACCTCAATATCCAGGTCATCAACGAAACGGTCACCCTGAGCGGAGAACTGGATTTTGGCAAGGATGAAAAGATCAACTATATCCACAAAGAGATTCCCGGTGGGAAATTCCACCGCACTATCACCCTACCAGCCACGCTGAACGCTGCCAAAGCGGAAGCCAACGTGGAAAACGGGGTATTGACCCTGCGGGTTCCCAAGGCAGAGGAAGCCAAACCGAAGACCATCAAGGTCAGTGTCACCAAATAAATTTACAAAACAAATAACCTGAAAAAGACAGTTCAGCCGGACTGTCTTTTTCTATTCCGGTCTATAATTCATCCATGCAACAAGAAGAACTCGCCCACCTGCTGGATGACCTGCTGCTCGGGGAAGTGCGTTTTTTTTGCGAATTGCCCTCCACCAACACCAGTGCATTGGAATGGCTCTCCAAGAAGCCCATGGAATATTCCCTGCTGGTAGCAGAGCAGCAGACTGCCGGGCACGGGCGGCTGCAGCGCAGCTGGCATGCAGCCGCAGGCGCTTCGCTTTCTTTCAGCCTGATCGTGTATCCCACCCCGATTGAACAGGCTGTGCTGCCGCTCTTCTCGGCACTGGCAGCCCTGGCTGTTGCGCAGGCGCTGGATTCCTTTCAACCCACTAAAGCAGTGCAGATCAAGTGGCCAAACGATGTGCTGCTGGACGGCAGAAAATGCAGTGGAATCCTGTGTGAAGCTGCCTGGCAGGCAGACCGTTTAGCCGGGCTGGTGGTGGGAATCGGCGTCAACATTGGCAAGCATTCTCTTCCCCCAGCGTCAGACCTGCTCTTCCCGGCGACTTGTCTGCAAGACATGCTTGACCCACCCCCAGAGCGTTGGGAAGTGCTGCACCATATATTGCGAAATTTCATTGGACTGCGCGAGATCTTCCCTACTCCGCTTTTCTTATCCCAATGGCAGGCACGGCTGGCTTTTCTCCATCAGGCAGTGACCATCAGCAACGGGGATCAAAAAACAGAAGGTATCTTTAGCGGCACTGCCCCCAACGGTGACCTGTTGCTGCAACAAAAAAGCGGGCGCCAGCTTGCTTTTCCCCTGGGGGATGTCAGCCTGCGCCCGCTTGATTCCGATTAAGCCCGACTTATACTTCGACCTTCCCACTCAAGATGCCATCGGTGAAACGCGCCACCGAAGCCACCTTATCCGATTTTTCCATGTTCATCAATTTCACTCCACGAGTGGAGCGCCCTGAGCTGGAAATATCTTTTACCAGCAAACGGATGATGATGCCATTGTTGGAGATCATGGTTACCTGGTCATCATTCTGCACCACACGCGCACTGGCGATCTTGCCGATCTTATCCAGGGCATTCTTATCGATGGTCGCCACGCCCTGGGTACCACGGCTCTGGCAGCGATATTCATCCAAGTCGGTGCGCTTGCCAAAACCTTTCTCGGTCACCACCAGCAGAGAAGCGCCTTTTTCAACCACAGCCATAGAGGTCAGAGCATCCCCGGCTTTGAAGCGAATACCGATCACACCACGGGCAGTGCGCCCCATGGGACGGATATCTTCTTCTTTGAAACGTAACGCCTGCCCATCGGCAGTCACCAGCATCAATTCATCCTTACCGCTGGTCATCGCCACCCAGCCCAGTTCATCTTTTTCACCGAGGGTGATGGCGATCAAACCGGAAGGACGCACGCTTTCGAATTCTTTCAATTCCACCCGCTTCATATAGCCCTGGGTGGTCGCAAAGGTCAGGTAGCCAGCAGTTTCAAAATCCGGTACCGCCAGGGCAGCAGTGATGCGTTCGCCCTGCTCCACTGCGATCAGGTTCATCAATGACACACCTTTATCGGTGCGCCCGCCTTCGGGCAATTGGAACACTTTTTCGGAATAGACTTTGCCGCGGTCAGAGAAGAACAGCAGGGTATGCAATGCCCGGCAAGGAATAAGCAGATCGATCTCATCTTCATCTTTCATGCCCTGCCCGATCACACCCCGCCCTCCGCGCGCCTGGGTCTTATAGACCTGCGGGGAAACACGCTTGATATAACCGCGGCTGGTGATGGTTACCAGCGCAGGGACATCCGATACCAGGTCTTCATCGGTCAGATCTTCTACCCCACCTTCAGAAATATGGGTTCGGCGGCGGTCGCTGTATTTCTCGCTGATCTCTTCCAGGTCAGCACGAATGAGACCCAACATCTTTTTGGGATGTGCCAGCAAGTCTTCAAGGAAAGCAATTCTTTCCATGATCTCTTTATATTCGGTTTCGATCTTCATGCGTTCCAGCGCTGCCAGGCGGCGTAACTGCATGTCAAGGATGGCTTGCGCCTGGATATCGCTCAACTTGAAGCGTTTCATCAATTGGGTCTTGGCGACATCCGCATCTTTTGACTCGCGGATGGTGCGGATGACGTCATCCAGATTGGCAAGCGCGATCAACAACCCTTCCAGAATGTGAGCACGATTGCGGGCTTTTTCGAGTTCGAACTCAGAACGACGTTTGATGACATCCATGCGGTGATCGATGAAGATCTGCAGGGAATGTTTCAAGGTCAACAGACGCGGTTCATCATTCACCAACGCCAGCATATTGATACCGAACGTGGATTGCAACTGGGTAAATTTGTACAGGCGGTTAAGCACCCGTTTGGGCTGGGCAGCGCGTTTCAATTCCAGGATGATGCGCATTCCGGTGCGATCCGATTCGTCGCGCAGATCCGAGATCTCGGTAATGCGATCAGAACGCACCAGATCGGCAATCCGTTCGATGAGGGTGGTCTTGTTCACCTGGTAGGGGATCTCGGTGATGCGGATGGCATAGCGTCCGCCGCGGATTTCTTCGATCTGGGCTTTACCCTGCAGGGTGATCTTGCCCTTGCCAGTACTGTAAGCCTGACGAATACCTTCGGTGCCCACAATGATGCCTCCGGTCGGAAAATCCGGTCCCGGCAGGTAGCGCACCAGGTCTTCGACGGTGATATCATCCAGATTATCCTGGTTGTCGATCATATAAATGAGGGTACGACAGAGTTCGCCCAGGTTATGGGAAGGGATATTGGTCGCCATCCCCACCGCAATACCGGAAGCGCCATTCAACAACATATTGGGCAGGCGCGCCGGCAGTACGGAAGGCTCCTGCAGGGAGCCATCGAAATTATCGATGAAATCGACGGTGTTCTTATCGATATCCACCAGCATTTCTTCTGCCATGGCGCCCATACGCGCTTCGGTGTAGCGCATGGCAGCCGGCGGATCGCCATCAATGGAACCAAAGTTACCCTGCCCATCCACCAGCATATAACGCATGGAGAAATCCTGTGCCATACGTGCCATGGCATCATAGACCGCTGCATCACCATGCGGGTGATATTTACCGAGCACTTCACCAACGATACGGGCAGATTTCTTGTAAGAAGAACTGGCGCGGATGCCCATATCCATCATAGCGTACAGAATACGGCGATGGACCGGTTTCAAGCCATCACGGGCATCCGGGAGCGCGCGCGCCACGATCACGCTCATGGCGTAATCGATATAGGATGTGCGCATCTCCTGATCAATGTCTATTCGTTTTAATCCGCTTATTTCCATTAAATATCAAAACTCCTCAATGACCTTACGGGAGTGTTAATTATACCTTACTCCCTCCCAGCCGGTAGAAAGTTCCCTATGCCAGTAAGATTAAAAAATCACGAGAGCAATACTGATGCCCTCGTGCAATAGTGATTGATGGATAAAGCCCTATTTGAAGATGACGGTCACCGTATTCAAGATGGGAGCAATCAGCAGTGAGGTCATACCGATCAGCTTCATGAAGATCAGCAGGGAGGGTCCAGCCACATCTTTCAATGGGTCTCCGTAAGTATCACCCACCACCGCCGAAGCGTGCGCCAGCGAACCTTCCAGGCTGGGATCCTCTTCGATGGTCTTCTTGGCATTGTCGAAGGCGGTGCCAGTGTTGTTGAAAAAAGCGCCCAATAAAGCGGATGAAGAGACCGCTCCAATCAACAAGGCACCCAGCGCGGCACTACCGAACAGAAAACCGATCGTGATGGGCAGCAGGAAGGCGATGCCACCCGGCAGGAGCATTTCATGCAAGGCGTTCTTGGTAGCGATATCGACGCAATGAGTGTAATTGGGTTTGGCTTTGCCCGCGATGATGGCAGGGTTCAGGCGGAACTGGTCACGTACCTCATCCACCATCAGTTCGGCAGTCTTAGCGGTTGCTCCAATGACCACCGATGACATCAGATAAGGAAGAGAGATACCCACAAAAATAAAACCGAGCGAGTAGGGTGTGATCAAATCCAACACAGTGTTACCAGTGATGGTGAAGAAGGTAGCAAACAGCACAAAAGCGGTCACCGTACCGGATGCCATGGCATACGACTTGGTAGTGGCTTTGAGGGTGTTGCCGACCGTATCAAGATGGGAGAGCGATTCAAACACCTTGCGCTTGGCTTTGCCGATCTTGGCAATGCCAGCGGCGTTATCCACGATGGGACCGAAAGCATCGGACGCCATGATGATGCCGATCAGCAGGTCGGTGCCAATGTTAACCGCCAGGATCGCCAGGATGGTGCCCCCGGCAACCCTGAACGCCAGCATGATGGCGGCAATGATGGTCAACATGCTGATGATGGGGCTGCGCAATCCGAAAGCCGTGCCGGTCATGAGGGTCAATGCAGCACCGCGATGGGAAGCCGCCGCGATCTTGTTGACGGGTCCTTTATTAATACCTGCAAAATGGCGGGTGGTGGCAGCGGTGATGAGCATGGTTGCCACACCCAAAATAGCTGCCAGACCAATGGTAATATCATCGATCAACCAGTAAGAAAGAGCGATCGCTCCACCGGAACTGAGAACAGCACTGATCCATAAGCCCACATTGAAAATGCTGGTGGGTTTCTGGTCAGATGACCACTGGCGGGTCGCCAGAATGCCAATGATGGAAGAGATGATGCCCACACATTGCAGCAGGATAGGCAGGTAAATGACCTGGCTACCGTAGATCGAAACCAGCGTAGCACACACCACACTGCCGGTGATGATATCGTCGCTGAAGGTCTGGAAGAGATCAGCACCACGCCCGGCACAATCACCTACATTGTCCCCCACCAGGTCGGCGATGACCGCTGCATTACGCGGGTCATCTTCGGGGATCTTCTCTTCGACTTTGCCCACCAGATCTGCCCCTACATCCGCAGACTTGGTGAAGATGCCACCACCGATCTGCCCGAACAAGGCAGCCAGCGAACCACCCACCCCAAAGCCGACCAACACACGCGGATCTTTGAAGATCAGGAACAGCACGGTCAGCACCAACAGACTCAGTCCGGTCACCAGCAGACCCATCACCCCACCGCCATACACTGCCATGCGGAAGGCGCTGGAGAAGGAATTTTCTGCCAGGTCAGCGGTCTGGATGTTGGTGCGCACACTGATGGACATACCCAGGTAACCAGCGGTGATGGAGGTGCACACCCCCAGAGTGAAAGCCAACGCTTCACGCCAGCCCATGAACGCCCACACCACGGCTGCCATAAAGGGTACTGCCAGTAAGATGGTGCGGATCTGCCGGCGCAGATATACGCGCGCTGCATTATGGATATCATCGCTGACCTCCATCATCTCTTTTGAATTTACCTTGCGGGTGACGATGCGACTGACAAAGATGCCAGCCACAAAGATGGCAAATAATCCTACAATGATGGGAATCGCCCATAGATTGAATCCTGAAAATACAGCTGCAATGATCAATCCCCCAAACACCAGTGAACCGCTAAGATACAAACGTCGTGTAAAGGTCATCAACTATCTCTCCTTCAATAAAAGAACAATAAATGACGTACTAGCAAAAGAATATTATATATGATTGGCTGGGTACCAAAGAATCGTCACAAATTTGAAAAATGGTTCCACCTAACCGGCAATGACAGAATTCGGTTATGAACCGGTGCCTGCCCCTTTTATCCGTATTTTGGATAAGGTATAATTTTTTCATCATGAAAAAATCCGCGGCGATTTTTTTTATTTTTCTATTCTTTTTAGCGGGATGTGCTGCGAGCACACCCCAAAACCAATCCGCAGCGGATGCCAATACTTCCAATGCATATATCGAAAACAAAGGTTCCGACACGCTGGTAAACCTGGCGCTGGTGTGGGCGGAAAAATACCAGCTCGCCCATCCCGAAGTGCAGATCTCGGTCTCGGGGGGTGGTTCGGGCACCGGCATCACCGCTTTGATCAACGGCACGGTGGATATCGCCAACGCCTCGCGTGCCATCAAACCCGAGGAGATCGAAGAAGCCAACGCTCAGGGCATCGAACCCTATGAGCTGGTGGTGGCGAACGACGCCATCGCGGTGATCGTCAACCCAGAAAACCCGGTCGACCACCTGACGCTGGAACAGGTTTCGCACATCTACCAGGGACACATCACCAACTGGAAAGAGGTGGGCGGTGAAGACCGCCCGATCGTGTGTCTGTCGCGCGAGACCAACTCGGGCACGCACGTGTATTTTCTGGAGACGGTGGTGCGCCTGGGTGACCCTGACAGCAAGGCGCTCTTCTCACAAGAAACGCTGCTACTGCCTTCTTCCGAGGGCATCATTGCCGAGGTGCGTGACAACCCCAATGCCATCGGCTATGACGGGTTGGGATATGTGACTTCCGAGGTAAAGATGCTGGGTCTGGGTGAAGGAGCACAGATTATCCTGCCTTCAGCGGAGACGGTCAAGGACATGAGTTACCCGATCGCCCGCCAGCTTTACATATACAGCAACGGCGCACCGCAGGGCGCCATCAAGGATTACATCGACTGGATCCTTTCTCCTGACGGGCAAGCTTACGTGCTGGAACTGGGGTTCATCCCCGTCCAGTCCAACGAATGAGGAACTGCATGAAAGATAAGACCATCAGCCGCGCAATCAAAGTTGCTGGATTTTCCAGCATTGTGATCGTGCTGATGATCTTCGCTTTCCTGTTGCAAGCCGGGCTGCCTGCGCTGAATGAGGTGCGCCTGCAAGACCTGTTCACCGCGCGCTGGTATCCCATTGAAGACTATTTCGGCATCCTACCGCTGTTTTCCGGCTCACTGCTGGTAACCTTGGTATCGCTGCTGATTGCAGTACCTTTTGGGGTAGGCACAGCGGTGTATATCGCCGAGATCGCGCCGCTACGCGTGAAGGAGATACTAAAGCCGCTGGTCGAGATTCTGGCGGGCATCCCTTCAGTGGTGCTGGGATTCATCGGCATCGTGTTCTTATCACCCACCCTGCGCGAACTGCTCAACCTGCCCACTGGTCTGACCGCTTTTACCGGTGCGGTGCTGCTGGCGCTGATCTCCATCCCGACCATCGTATCAGTTGGGGAAGATGCGCTCAATGCCGTGCCGCAGTCGTATCGAGAAGCCTCTTACGCGCTGGGGATCACACGCTGGCAGACCATCTGGCGCGTCACGCTGCCCGCGGCGCGCAGCGGGGTGATCACAGCTATGATGCTGGGCATCAGCCGCACGCTGGGCGAGACCATGGCGGTGATGATGGTGACCGGCAATGCCCCCACCATCTTCAAGGGTTTGCAGTCGATCTTCAAACCAGCGCGCACCATGACCGCCACCATCGCCTCGGAAATGGGCGAGGTGGCGACCAACAGCACTCATTATCACGTGTTGTTCTTCATAGGCATCGTGCTATTTGTGTTTTCATTGATCATCAACATCATCTCCAACCACTTCAGTGAGAAGAACCGCAAGGAAAAGGAACAGGTGGTGTCATGACAATGAAAAGCAACCCAGGCGCGCGCGAGTTGCGCAAATTCAAGGACGGGGTGGGGTATGTGTTCATCCACATCGTGAGCTTTTTCACCATCCTGCCGGTGCTGGGCATTGTGTTGTACATCATCGCCAACGGCGCGCCTGCCATCAACTGGGAATTTCTGACCAGCATGCCCACTGATAGCATGAAAGCGGGCGGCATCTTACCTGCCATCGTGGGTACGCTATACCTGACGGTGGGCACCGCCATCTTCGCGGTGCCGCTGGGGGTGGCGGCTGGCATCTACCTGGCGGAATACGCACCGCAGAATTACTCGACGCGTCTGATCCGTATTGCCATCATCAGTCTGGCAGGCATCCCCTCCGTGGTATATGGTTTGTTCGGGTTGGGGTTGTTCGTGCTGTTCCTCAAGCTAGGTACCAGCATCCTCTCCGCCAGCTTGACGCTGGCTATCATGACGTTGCCGACCATCATCAGCACGACGGAAGAAGCCATGCGGGTGGTGCCGGAGCGCTTCAGGGTGGTATGCGCATCGCTGGGCGCCAACAAATGGCAGGGTATCCGCAAAATCATCCTGCCGGAAGCCATGCCGGGTATTTTGACAGGCGTCATTTTAGGGCTGGAGCGCGCCGCGGGAGAGACCGCCCCGATCTTATTCACGGGCGCAACTTTCTTTTTACCGCATTTACCATCCTCCCCATTGGATGCCACCATGGCGCTGCCGTATCACATCTTCGTGATCTCCACCCAGGTGCCGGGCATGCCGCTGCAGATCCAGTTCGGCTCGGTGCTGGTGTTGCTGGTGTTTGTATTATTGATGAATCTCTGGGCGACCACCATCCGGACACGTGCTCGCCGCAACAGGCAGTGGTGATATGAGCGCATCCAAGATCTCCATCCAAGGTTATTCGCTGCGCTATGCTGATGGCATGCAGGCACTCAAGAACATCAACCTTGAGATCCAGCCCCATGCCATCAATGTGCTGTTCGGTCCGGCAGGAGGCGGCAAATCGTCACTGCTGCGTTCCATCAACCGCCTGATCGATCTGGCGGACGCGGACAGAGTGGAGGGTAAGATCCTGTTCAACGGGGTGAACATCCTGGATAAGGAGACAGACGTGACGTGGCTGCGGCGCAAGATCGGCATGGTGTTCTCACGCCCTATCCCGCTGCCCAAGAGCATTTTCGATAACGTAGCTTTCGGCTTGGAGATGGCGGGGGTGAAAGATGCGGCGGCGATACGCGAGACAGTGGAACAAGCCCTGAAGCAGGCTTATTTATGGGAAGAGGTATACGACCGGCTGGCTGACCCGGGCATCTCGCTCTCGGGCGGGCAGCAGCAACGGCTGTGCCTGGCGCGCATCCTGGCACTGGAGCCAGAGGTGATCATGCTGGATGAGCCCACCTCAGCGCTGGACCCGGTGACCACAGCGCGCATCGAGAGCTTTCTGGAGGAGATCAAGGAACACGTGACGGTGATCATCGCGCCGCACAATATGTCGCAATCGGCACGGGTGGCGGATCACGCGGCGTTCTTCCTGCAGGGCGAGCTGGTAGAAGTGGGTGAGAGTTCTTCGCTGTTCCTCAACCCCAAGGAGAAGCGCACACAAGATTACGTGGAAGGCAGGTTCGGGTAAAAAACATCATGAAACAATCCATCATCCATGTTGCTCTGGTTGTGCGGGATTATGACGAAGCCATTGATTTTTTCACCAAAAAATTGAACTTCAGTTTGGTGGAAGATGCCTATCAACCCGCGCAGGATAAACGCTGGGTGTTGGTCGCTCCGCCCAACTCTGATGGAACAACACTGCTGCTGGCGCGAGCAACCAGCCCCGAACAGCTCAGCGCGGTCGGGAATCAAACTGGCGGCAGGGTCTTTCTCTTCCTCACCACCGATGATTTCCGGCGGGATTACAACGAGATGCTTGCGCGCGGCATCCACTTCGTGCGAGAACCAAAACAAGAGTCCTACGGGATAGTGGCGGTTTTTGAAGATCTGTATGGAAACTGGTGGGACCTGGTAGAGAAAAACTTGACAAAAGTTGACAAAACTTGACAGCAAAAACAGTGCAAGCAGGGATTCGTTCCACTGAAACGAATCAGGGAAACAAACCAATTTTTAGGAGGAACCCATGTTCGGAAAACCAAAGAAAAAAATATCACTAGAAAGCGCTATTCTGGCAGGCGAGATGAAAGAGGTACGCCGTTCCCTTGAGTCAGGTACGGATCCCAACCAGCCAATTTCCGATGAAAGAGGTGGTTATCCATTGCATTTTGCCGTCAACAGCAGCATAGAGATCATCCAAATGCTCATCGAGCACGGCGCGGATGTGAACGTAAAAGATGCAAAAGGGAGAACTCCACTGCATATTGTCGCGGCATCAAAACCCACTATCGAAAAAATGGAATTGTTGATCGAAAATGGTGCGGATGTGAATGCAGTGGATAACGAAGGGAAAACTCCACTCGCTTCTGTTCTGCAGGGAACACCAGTGAACAGCTTCTTTGCTACTTTAGGTGTGTCACCGGACGAGGAAGAAACTGAATTGCGCAACAATGCATCAGATTTCCTGCGTGCGCATGGGGCAAAGTAGAAGATTTCTTTTCACTCAGTACTTCCGGCGGCAATGGAATGCCGCCCTCAACCTATTTATTGGATAGGATGACGTTATGAGAGGGTCAGTGCTGTGCGGCTTTTGGTTTGATTGATGTGGAATTGGAGAGATCTCTCGCCATGCTCGAGATGACGTACTGGAAGGGTATGGATTTTCCGGCGCGTATGGAAATGCGCCTTATCCATGTAGAGGTCAAGTCATTGTGACGTATTCAAGAAGAAATAAGGATTGGGAGAGATTCCTCGGTGGTCGCTGCGTTCCTTCTGAATGACGTAGAGAAAAAGGTGCGTTGGGAATGCAGCCTACCCAGCTTATTTATGTTGGCGCATATGGAAATGCGCCCTACCTGGACAAGGGTTAAGTCGTTGCGACAGGTTCGGGAAGAAATCAAGAACTGGAGAGATTCTTCAGTCGCTGCGCTCCTTCTGAATGACGTAGAGGAAAAGGTGCGTTGGGAACGCACCCTACCCGGCCCATTTATGTTGGCGCGTATGGGAATGCACCATACAAAGGGTAAATCACTATTTTCTAGGGTTCATTATCAGAGGTTCTTTTCTTCCCTCGCAAGGCTTTTCGAATTTCCTCTACCACCAAAACAGTGCCGGAAAGGGCAATTATCATAACCCAATCATTAAGATGTAATGGCATGGTTTGCATGATGCGCTGCATGAAGGGCAGATAAACGGTTGCCAGTAAAAGGACGATTGAAGTAGGGATGGCAACATTGAGGTACTTGTTAGTAAACAATCCAAGTTTAAACACGGATTGTGATCTGGAGCGCACATTGAAGGCGTTGAAGACCTGATACATGGCAAGGGTTACGAAAGCGAGGGTGCGCCCGCGATCAATGCCGCCGGATTGAAATCCCCTGGCAAACATAGCCAAGGTTCCAGCAGCCATAAAAACAGCAATCATCAAGGTGTTGAAAAGGATGTCATTGTTCACGATCCTGGCATCGATCGCGCGGGGTGATTCTAGCATCACCTCATTTTCTTTGGGTTCCATAGCAATGGAGATATCAAGGACCCCATCAGTGACAAGGTTGACCCAAAGGATCTGCACGGGGGTAAAGATGAGCGGGATGTCTTTAAATAGCAACATGGAGAAGATGATGGCAAGCATCTCACCGAAATTTGTTGAAATGAGAAATTTGACCACCTTACGAATATTCTGGAACACCACGCGTCCTTCTTCAACTGCGCTAACAATGCTGGCAAAATCATCATCGGTGAGCACCATATCTGCAGCTTCTTTAGCAACATCAGTCCCAGAAATACCCATGGCAACCCCAACCTGGGCTGATTTGAGGGCGGGAGCATCATTGACGCCATCCCCCGTCATGGCGACCACATGCCCAAGCCTTTTGAGTGATTCGACCAGGCGATATTTATGTTCGGGGGAAACACGCGCGAAAACAGGGGTGTTTTCAACGATATTATCCAATTCCACATCGCTGAGCTTTTCAAGCTGTGAACCGGTCATGACCCTGCCACCCCTTTCAAGCAAGTTCAAATCTCGGGCAATGGCTTTGGCAGTAATGGGATGATCACCAGTTGCCATAATGACTTTGATTCCGGCGCGTTTACAAACCCTGATGGCTTCTCTGGCTTCTTGACGAGGCGGGTCTATCATCCCGATCAAACCAGCAAAAACAAGGCACTGTTTGCCCAAATAGATGTTTTCTTTCAAACTATGCATGTCACCAAGCGGCTCATCACAATAAGCAACCGCCAGAACGCGCATGGCTTTTTGTGCCATCTTCTCGTTGTGGGCGAGGATGTCTTCTCTTTTTTGAGATGTCAACTTCTGTGTACCGGTGTTCGTTAGCACATTGGAGCAGAAGGCAAGCACTTCTTCAGGCGCACCTTTCAAGAAAATCCGCTGCTCCCCGCTGGCATGGTGGTGAAAGGTTGCCATATATTTCTTTTTCGAATCGAAAGGAACCTCATCCCGACGCGGTAGTTGTTCTTCCAATACATCCTTATACATTTGCGCCTTATGGGCAGCAACAACCAGTGCCGCTTCGGTTGGGTCACCGCGCACCGACCACTCATTGCCCGGCTGCTCCTGGTTATACAGTAAATGGGCATCATTGCATAAAACTCCGCCCAAGAGCGTCATATAAGCCGGAGAATCTTTCGCGATGGTAGTTGGGTTGTTGGCAATGGTGAAATCGCCATGGGGATCAAAGCCAATGCCACCCACATTGATCTCCTGATCGCCTGCATGGATCTGCTTGACGGTCATCTGATTGGTTGTAAGTGTGCCGGTTTTATCGGAACAGATGGCAGTAGCTGCACCCAGCGTATCCACCGCCTGTAATTTGCGGATGATCGCATTACGATCAGCCATACGTTTGACGCCCACTGCCAGAGTGATGGTCATGACCGCGGGCAAGCCTTCGGGAATCGCAGAAATGGCTGTTGCAAGCGCGAAGAGGAAGAGATCTTCCAGACCTGAACCATTGAGCGAACGGGAGCCGATCAAAAAGACCAGGGCACTGAGGAATATGGCAATGAAAGCAAGGTTCTTTCCCAGGGCATTGACCTGTTTTTTAAGGGGAGAAGGGCTTTCTTCGGTTTCTTGAATCAAGCGGGCAATCTTGCCGATTTCGGTGTGAGTGCCGGTGGCATAGACCACGGCTTTGCCACGCCCATGGGTGACCACAGTGCCGGCATAAGCAGTATTGACCCGATCGCTGACTCCGGCTTTTTCATCAACCGGTTCTTCGATCTTACGAACAGGCAGTGACTCGCCGGTAAGTGTTGATTCGTCAATTTCCAAATTGATGGAAGACAGAATGCGACAATCAGCCGGAACTTTATCACCGGTCTCCAAAAGAATAACATCACCGGGAACAATATCGGCTGAGCGGATAGTTTGTTCGACATTCTCCCCGATGGCGGGGTTTATTCTCAAGACAACAGCCTGTGGAGCAGATCTATTCTTAAGGGCAGCCAGGGTATCTTCGGCTTTGGATTCTTGAAAATAGCCAATGGCTGTGTTGATGACAATGATCCCTCCAATGACGAGCGCATCCACAGCATGGTCTGCCAAGACAGAAATCAGGGTTGCCAGGAACAAGATCAAGACCAGGGGATTGATCAACTGGTCGAGCAGGATCTTGAGTTTACTGGTTTTGCGTTTAGATGAAATGATATTGGGTCCATATTGCGCCCAGCGTTTTTCCACTTCATCCCAGGTCAACCCGAAATGGCTGCTGTGCAACAGGGACAGAGTTTTTTCAGCAGTAAGATGATGGTAAATATGTTGATTATTCATGTGTCGTATCCTCCTAAGAATTTTTTACGGCAATGAGGTGTCTTTCGATTGAAATTTTTTTGTCTGGTTTTATGGAAAACAAACAAGATCGACGAAGAACAGCATGTACTTCCGTTACTTGAGCACAATACAAATAAGATTCTATCAAAGAAAGTCGGGCTTAATATTAATTATTCATTAAATATCCTTGATGACCTTTTCTCTGCAAGTTGTTGGGAAACAGACGCTGGGGTTCGAGGGGGATGTTGAAACGAGGGAGGAGGAAAATGGGATATGATCCGGAAAAAGAACGGAAAGGGAGAGATGCATTCGCTGGCGCTCCTTCTGAATAACATGGAAAAAGGTGCGTTGGGAATGCACTCTACCAGAATAAGGTCAGGTCATTGTGACAGTATTAGGAAGGAATCTGGAATTGAAGACATTTATCGGTCGCGATGCTTCCTCTGAATGACGTTGGGGGGAAGAAATGGGAAAAAGCAAGTTGGTTGGTTTGATAGAGAAATGGACAAAACATTACACAAAAAAAGTCTTTCAATCATTTCTCTACCCAAACGAGGAAAGCTTTGCTATAATCTAGTGCACAAACGGGCGCGTAGCTCAGCTGGTTAGAGTGCACGGTTCACATCCGTGAGGTCGTGAGTTCGAGTCTCTCCGCGCCCACTTTTTATGCCTGAGTGATGAAGCTCACTCAACCCAAACCGCCATAAACGGCTGATGGCTTCTATTCAAAACAATACTCTTTGGATGGAGGCTTTTTTTATGGATAAAAAGAATATAGCATCTGAGAACGTGCAACTCCAGATCACCCAAGACACAATTCAACGCATTCAATCGATCAACCAACAAAACAATTGGGAATTTGAGCAGGGTATCCGCCGCATTTTGGGTGCCGGTTTGGGTTATCTTGAAATGCACTCCTTTATTGAAGAGGATCCATCTCCCGATGAAAAAGCAGCCCTCATTCGAAGGGTGATCGAAGGCGAATCCATTATCGCATCTCTCCAATACAAACTGTTTGAAATAGAAAGTGCCAATAAGAACTGGAAGCTTTCCAGCGGTGCAATTCAAACAGAAAATATCGGATTAAGAAAAGCAGCTTTCAACCATCTTAAAAACATCGATTCGTTGACCCTTGGCATGGCGCAATTAAAAAAAGAAAATGATGAACTGAAAAAACAGATCGAAGCGCTCACTTCTGCCTTAGGGGGTACTAATGAAACACGCACGTCCAATCTACTGGGCAGGATCTTGCGGGGGCGCAAGAGAAAATGAAACAATTGCTTTTGGTGTCTCTGGGTGGCATGCTGGGTGCCAATTTTCGCTATCTGCTGATGCTGGTGATCGAAAATTTCTTCCATACCGGCAGTGACTTCAGTGTATTTGCCATCAATATACTGGGATGCTTTTTGTTGGGATTGTTGACCAGCGTGATAGACGATCCGGAGCATCCACTGCGGCAGCTGGGCATCATCGGGTTTCTGGGTTCCTTCACGACCTTCTCCACTTTCGTAGCGCTGATCTCGGGAGCATTACTCGAAGGAAGATTCAGCAGCGCACTGGGGTTCGGATTATTTGAACCAATTGCTGGAGTAGCAGCTTTTTCGATTGGAATGATGATGGGGAGAAAGTTCATACTGCAACCTGCTTAAGGTTTTAATCAACCATAAACGCACGTTAATGGGGCGTTAATCCCGGCAAAGTATGCTAAATTGGCATTTTATATGTACAGGAGAATTCTATGCCCACACGTGTCCTATTCCTATGTACCGGTAATTCTGCGCGCAGCCAGATGGCAGAAGCTTTCTTACGAAAATACGGCGGAGAGCAGTTCGAAGCGTTCAGCGCCGGACTGGAACCCCGACCGATCCACCCCCTGACCGTCCAGGTGATGCAGGAGAGCGGAATCGACATCAGCAGACAACACTCCAAGGGGGTGGAGATCTATCTGGGAAAGACGCTATTTCACTATCTAATCACAGTTTGCGATAAAGCCGAGCAGAACTGTCCCACCAACTGGCCGGGGGTGAACCAGCGCCTGCACTGGTCATTCGAAGATCCGGCAGCGTTTGAGGGCAGCGAGGAAGAGAAACTGGAAAAATTCCGTGCTATCCGCGATCAAATCGAAAGGCGGATTAAGGAATGGGTGATAGGGGTTGCCTCTTCCTGACCTCCTCCCATGCTCCTGTATAGGGGAGGAAACGATCATGGTGAGTATGAACACACAGCAACCACCGCTTTGTATTAGTGAGGAAATAATGATGTTGCATTGGTAATGTGCTTTACGATAATTTTTTTTAATTCGTGCTTTGCGACTTATATAGTTTTACAAATCGAAATGGAGAGATTCCTCGGTGCATGTTCCCTGTGAATGACGTTAGGGAAAGAAAATGGGGAAAACAAGTTGGTTTAACTGGAAGAAAGATAAACTATTCGTATTGATAGAGAAGTAAGCTCCGGGCTAAACAATGGATGGACAAAGTCCTGAAAGACCCTTCACTACGTTCAGGGTGACGTTTTTTTCAGGATCATTGCTCCGCGACTTACGGGTTGATTGAGAAGGATAAGGTGAGATCTCTCACTTCGTTCGAGATGACATTAGGAGAGGGTTAAGGATGCTTAGATTTTTCCGGCGCATTATGGAAATACCCCCCTCTTATCCCTCATTTTCAATTCGTGAAAATTGGGGGAGGCTCCTGCTGTGCCGGCATGGGTGCAGTTTGCACACCACAACAATCAAAAAACATGGTATAGATTAAGCAATCTTTTAAGAAAGGTATTCACAAAGGAGATCCAATAATAATGAAACGATTTATCTATACAATGCTGATCCTTACCCTGCTGCTCGGTTTTAGCGCTTGCAGCACATCCGAAGGGCAGCCAGATGAAGCGGCGTCCTCCGAGCCATCCACCAAAACAGATGTAGTGATCTTCAACGATCCGATACTGGAGAGCATGGTGCGCGAGCAGATGGGCAAGCCTGAGGGTGATATCACCCTGGCTGAAGCGGCTGAAGTAAAGAATTTCAACTTTGATCTGGAATGGCAACCGGAGATCCCCGAGGAAACTCAGATCAAAGACATCAGCGCAATGCAATATTTCGTAAACCTTGAACAACTATCATTCAGTAATAACGCAGTGAGTGACCTGAGCCCGATAGCAGGATTAACCCACCTGAGAGGGTTGAATTTTGCCAACAACCGGGTAACCGATCTGACACCGCTCACAGGGATGACAAACCTGGGGGGGTTGATCATGTATAGCTGCCAGGCGAGCGATTACAGCCCACTTGCAACCCTGGTCAATTTGAACACCTTAATGATCAATTATTCAACTTTCAGCGATCTAAGTGTGCTGTCTGGTATGAAGGATCTCTTCACCCTATACATTGACAACACACTGGTAAGCGATCTGACTCCCCTGGCAAACCTGACCAACCTGAAAGTGCTGAAGCTGGAAGGCAGTCTGGTAACAGATTATTCACCGATCAAGGATATCTATCCCAATCTTACCGAAAAGGATTTTGAAATGCCGCAGTAGAGGCATTTATGTATCATCAAGAATCCTATTGATAAAAAAGGACCCGGTAAAAATCATCCGAGTCCTTTTCCTTTTTCTTTCTAGGTCCTCTGGTTGGTGAACTGAATGGGAATGACAAACCATTCGTATTGATAGAGAAATGGGATCCGGGTTAGATAATTAATGAATAAAGTCCTGAAAGACCTGAACTTCGTTCAGGGTGACGTTGGAGGAAGGTACGGGGAAAGATAAAAGGATCCGGGAAAATTTCCGGGTCCTTTCACTTTTAATTTCTATCGTCCTCTACCGCCACCGCCGGGCATCATGCCCCCACCCGAGCCGGCGCCGGTGACCACACTGGTGATATCGAGGCTGGTGATCTGGTTGCCGGGGGTGTAAGTACCACCCGTATACAAACCGTCCTGCAGGCTGCCGGTGGAAGTGCCGCCATAGTAGAGCAGCAGGGTCGACCCGTTGGTAATATCGGGGGTAGAGATCAAGACCGACTGGTATTCCTTGGCGGGCACAAAGGTCAGAATGGGGTCGCCATCGGTGGTTTCGAAGTGAATCAGACTGCCGGCAGGAGCCATGGAAGTGAAATTGACCATGACGGAGTATTGGGTGGATAAGGCGCTGGGCGCCTGTGCCATACCGGAACTGCCCACTGCCACCAGAAAACCAGCATTGATATTGAAGGTGCCCATATAATCGAGCGCTCCGTTGCCATTGCTGGTGGGACCATTGACCAGCACCGTACCGCCGTTCATCTCGACCGAGCCGTTTGAATCCAGCCCGTCACCAGCGGCATCGATGTATATATAACCATCATTGATGTAGAGAAAGTAATCACCACCGACAGTAAACTGCCCCTGCCCGGGGCGCCCGTTGATGGCAGAGCCATCGTTGCCGCCCGCCACATTGATGCCGTCATCAGAAGCGATGATGTGCAGGTTGCCACCGTTGATGGTAATGAGGGCACTCTCGATGCCTTCGTAGGATTGGATGATATCCAGCACACCACCATTGATGGTGATGGATGTATCGGCGTGCAGCCCATCATCACCCGCAGTAAGTGAGAGCATACCATCCTGGATGAGGATGCTCTCATTGCTGTTGAGGGTATCATCGGCAGAATCGATGGTGATGGTGCCACCACTGATGAGAATAGCCGTGCCGGCTTTGAGCCCTTTCATGCTAGCGGTGTCATCTGCTACGGTTACATTGTCGGGCTGGAAATTTTGCCCACCACCACGATCTCCCCAATTTTCAACATGGCTGATGCCATTGACACTGCCACCGCCTGCCATGATGTGCACATCCCCGGCATTGATGGTGAGGGTGGAAGCCGCCTGGATACCATCCAACGCGGATGTGATATAGAGAATACCGCCTTCAATAGTGATGGTGCCCTTTTCGGTATCCTCAGCATTGGTAGATTGGATGCCGTCACCACCGGCATTGATGGTGATGGCAGCATCTTTGATGGAAACGGAACTCTTGCCTTTAATGCCATCATGCACCGCATTGACGGTGATCAACCCGCCGGTGATCTTGAGATCATCATCACTGGCAATGCCATTGTTGTAATTGGCATTAATGGTCAGGGAACCCGTCCCTTTGATGGTCAGATCATCGTTGCTGAACAGGGTAGCGTTGGGTTCCTCCTTCTCCGGATCGGAGAACATATAAGTGGCACCATCGGTGAGGGTATTGACGCTATCCTGTACCAGCTCGATCACTACTTTGGCAGCGTTGATCACATACACAGGTGCACTGGTGGTGCTGGTGATATCTGCCCCATCCAACAACAATGTAATCTTTTCTTCAGCAGTACTATCCACCAGCAACTGTCCATTATTGAGGGTGCCGCTGACACGATAGGTGCCGGCGGCGGTGATGGTAGCGATATTGCCAGCGACATCCACGCCACTACCATCGACATTGATGGAATCACCATTCAAGGTAATGATAGCGTCGATTTCATCGATCGAGCTGGAATCCACATCCTCTGTGCTGAAGGAAGCACTGGTGGTGGTAAGCCCGGTGACATCCAGCGATTGATCAACAGCCGACCCAACCTGTGTGGATTCGAGGGCATTCTGGACATTTGAAGCGGCACAAGCCGGCAACCCCAATAGCAAACCGGAAAGCACCAGGAAGATAACCATCTTGTTCATTCGATATACCTCAATTCTAATCTAATGTGATAAGCATTCCCGCATAGCGTGAAGCAACCCTATCATAACGGGGATGCAATAATGTTCCATCCACCGACAGATTGAAATGGGCTCCACCCCCAGTCTTATCCGGCAGCGGATATTCAGTTACGGATATTTCCGGCGGTTATGGAAAAGCGCCTTACTTCAAAACTTGATGCACTTATCTATGGATTTTTAATTGATATGGGGATATTGTACAAGGTTATTATTCATTCGTATTGACAGAGATATTGGTATCCGGGATGGACATGGGACAGATAAAATCCTGAAAGACCCTTCACTACGTTCAGGGTGACGTTTTTTCAGGATCATTGCTTTGC
>JAAZNC010000026.1 GCA_012798455.1 Chloroflexota bacterium
AATGACTCGAATAGAAGCAAAGAGTATAAAAACGGTCAGGGTGTGATCTGCCAGATACCATTCAGATAGAGGGTTTTGCGTTGAAAAATCTTCATTCTCTCCACTTTTCTCCAAATTTCCTCCATTTTTCCACAGCCTCTATGCTGAGACTGTTGAAAAACATGTTAAAAATTGTAAAACCACTCGGTTTTTAGCCAAATATGGTGGTTTACAGAAGAAAAACTACGGAAAATCCGAAAAATATGACTTTTTCCACACCCTCTATGCTCTTCATGAAAAGACATTTCCAAACTTAATTTTAATTAATGTAATTAAGAATCGAATTCTTTTCGCTTTGTATATGAGTAGGATGAAATTATTGACACAGATATGATATTATGCTATTATGCTGTTATAACAACTTATAAATATTTAGAAAAGAAACCAATGGGCTATTTCATTAATCCAGTTAATTTTGACGATAAAGAAAATATTAATAAAATCTCTGGTTTAGAGTTTGCACATGATTCGATTGTAGAGGGTAAAGAACAAATCGTAAAACTGATTTGCTCTCAATATAAAAACGGACTATTAATTGTCGATGGGTATATGACAGCCGATATTGAATCTTTTGCGAGATCAATTTATGCTTTTGCTTCCGCAGATAGGATTATTGATGTCAAGTCACTTTTTAGATCAAAAGAGGAAATTGATGCATTAATTGCGGATTGCTTGCCAGAAGATAGAGAAACAGATCCGAGATTGATTTATGGAAAATTATATCCGGGTGAAATCGAAGATTTTCTTGATAAAACAAAAATAGATGAATTTTTAATAAGTGCGAACAGTGATCAAAAAATAATTCTCTTTGGTAATGGCAGCTTAATAAATAAATTTACTGATGTTGCTGAAGCAAAGGTATTTATAGATATGACTCCGAAAGACACTGGATTGAGGATCAACAATTCCAGATATATCAATATCGGCAATGAAGAAGAATGTGATTTTGAAGTGATGACGCGTAGGGCTTACTTTATAGATGTTGAGTTGATCACTAAAATAAGGCGTCATGCAGTAAAAAACAAATTGATTGATTACTATATTCTTGAAAATTATAAAGAACATTTCATCTATATAAATCAAACGGCTTTTCAACAAATACTAGAAAGAACAAGCAGTCAGCCTATTCGCCCGAAACCTCTTTATATTGAAGGAGTATGGGGAGGACAGTTCATAAAAAAACTGCGTCATATACCGGATGATGTGGTCGAAAAGGTCTCCTGGGCATTTGAATTTATCCCAACTGAAGCCAGTGTGGCATTCGAGATAGATTCTCACTATCTTGATGTTCCCTTCCTGACCATAATGGATGCTGTCGGAGAAAAACTGGTGGGGAAAGAGTTGTATTCTCGATTTAATGGTTATTTCCCAATTCGGTTTAACTATGATGATACATGGCACAGCGATGGAAATATGTCGATCCAATGCCACCCGAATGATGAAATGGCAAGGCGTATTCATGGGGATTATGGGGGTCAGAGTGAGGCATATTATGTGGTTACAACAGGTCATAATGCGCGAACCTATCTGGGATTTAAAGCGGGAACGGATAGCCGGGAATTCCTGCATTTATGCAGGCAATCGGAATCGACAGGCGATTTAGTCCCCTATCAAAAATATATTAATGGGCTTAAATCAAAGCCGGGACTTCAGGTATTTATTCCTGCCGGTACAGTTCATGGATCAGGGAGAAATCAGGTTGTGCTTGAGCTTGGAACCCTTACCATAAATGCTTATACATACAAAATCTACGACTATAGTCGCATTGATTCGGATGGAAGACCTCGCCCCATACATTCCAAGCTTGCTGAAGAAGCGCTGGTGTTCGATCGAGACGAAAACTGGGTTAAAGAAAATGTGGCAATTGACCCGGTTTTATATGATGAACAACAAGATTTTAAAGAATATATTGTTGGTCGGCATGATCTAATGTATTTTGAAACTCATAAAATAAATTTGAATACCGGCGGAACCTATCAAGGGGAAAATGATAATGGTTTTTGTGTTTTAACGATTGTGGATGGTGAAAAAGCAGAAATTAGATCGAAGAAAGATCGTGGAGATAACTATCTTGCTAAATACCTGGATGTCGTTCTAGTTCCAGCGGCAATAAAAGACTATGAGGTAAAGAATCAAGGGAAGCAGCCCTTAGTTTTACATAAGGCATTTGTTCGAAAAAAATAAAAGGATAACTATGACGGACAAAATTATCGCTCATTGTATTCATCATACTCACTGGGATCCATTTTGGTATTTTACGTCTCAAGACTCAATGGTTGTTTTTTCATACAATATGAAAGAAATGCTGCGAGCATTTGATGAAAAGAAGATCGAAGATTTCTTTCTTGACGGTCAAACAGCCGCAATTGATGAGTATATTGATGTCCATCCTGAAGATAAAGAGAAAATAAGTCAGTTGGTGACAGATGGAAAACTTATTATTGGTCCTTTTGTCTCCCAGCTTGATCCGTTTATTTGTTGCGGTGAATCGGTTATTAATAACTTGCGTCTTGGAATGAAGCATGCCAATGCTTTGGGGAAAACCTCGAAAATAGCTTATCTGGCTGACCCGTTCGGACAAACCATTGAATTTCCCAAGATCTTTACGCAATTTGATATCCATGAATTTGTGTTCACTCGCGGTGTGGGTGATATTTATAACCTTGGCAATGAATTCTATTTTGAATCAAACGATGGAAGCAAGGTGCTTTGCCATGCAATGCTGTCAGGCTATGGGTACGGGACTTACGCTTTCATGGAGAAAAAGCTGTTCACATCAAAAGCAGAAGATTATAACAAAATTGATGTTGATCTATTAATCGAGAGGCTTCTTGAACGATCAACGCTGCCTAATGAATTTGTTTTCCCGCTTGGATTTGATCAGAATCCCATCATGCTCAATATACCGGAATTGATCTCTTATTACAAAAGGATAAAGCCTGACTGGGAATTTCGATATACCAATTGGAATGATTATTTTGCCAGAGTTCGTAAAAATGGAAAAAATATTAAAACAATTCAAGCGGAATTGACCTCTCCGCAATACCACCGGCTTCATCTTTCAGGGATGAATTCTGCGAGGGCGGATATAAAAATGATTTTAGACCGGGCTGAAAGATCATTAACCTATGAAACACAGCCATTAATGTCGATGCTTGATTCGTTGGGGATACCTTATGATCAGGGAATTATTGATAAAGCCTGGTATACCCTTGTAAACTGTCAAACCCATGCATCTGCCACGCATATTGATGCAACCAATCGCTGGATGAAGGAGAATGGACTGGCGGCGTTAAATTATGCTGAAGCAGCCAAGATCCACTTGATGCGGTTGGTTGCATTATCTTTGCAGGGCGCTGAATCTGGAATTTCAGATCTGGTTGTTTTTAATACCATCCCATGGAAAAGGGCTCTGGTTGCGAAGATGACCATTGTCACCAAATCACCTACTTTTGATTTGCTGAATGAGAAAAAACCTGTTGAATATTCGATTTCAAAACAGGAAAAAATATATGGTGGAGTGATCCGAAAAGATAGAGCATTGATGACCGAAGATAAATGGTTCTATAAAACGGAAATCATTGCCAATGTTGGAATAATGAATGGGATCTCCTATAAAACACTGAAAGTGAAAGAAACCAAGGCAGAAAAGAAAAATCCCGTGACTGTAGAAGATCGAGCATATGGGATAAGTAATTCCTGGTACAAGATCAAATGTTCTCCCGAAGGTATACATATCTATGACAAGGAACTCGGAAGGAATTTTGAAAACATCTTTTATCTTGAAGATGGGGGAGATGAAGGAGATAGTTATGATTATTCTTACCCAGATAAAGGAAAAGAATTAATCATATTGAATAATTTTTCAGATGCAGAAGTGCACTGCATCCAAACACCACAATACGCCTCGATGACTGTAGAAGGAACCGTCTTTATCCCTGGAACGTTGGATGATAGAGCTGAACGCCGAATGAATGCCCCTTTGAAATACCAAATAATCTTCGAGCTAAATTCTTCTTCAAAGATCATCAGGATACATGGTTCTATAAACAATCAGGCAAAAGACCACCGGGTTAGATTGGGAGTTGAAACAGGAATTGATAATACGTACTCATTTGCTGGAACTCAATTTGGGTATGTGAAGCGTGAATGTGAGCCACCGGAGATGGAAAATTGGCGAGAAAAAGGATTCTTTGAAGAACCCTGCAGCACACGCCCTCTATTGAACCATGTTTCGGCAGTGGGAGATGAATACACCCTAACTGTTTTCACACGTAGTTTGAAAGAATACCAATTCACAGGTAAGAATTACACGGATATTAACTTGACGATATTCCGATCTGTTGGATATGTGGGGCTTCCTGATCTTAATAGACGTCCCGGGCGCCCAAGCGGTTTGGCAAATAAAATATTCGAAGCACCGGAACATCAAATGTTGGGTGAAAATGAATTTGATCTAGGGATGTGTTTTTATCAAAAATTTGATGCAAATCAGATCATGCGAGATTATGTTGAATTTGCTGTGGATGACATGTATTACCAGAACCAGAGTATTGATAAGACGATCTATCCGATTGCATATTTCCCTATGAATCCCCTGGAAGATCATCTACCGCGTGAATATAAATTCCTTTCCCTAAGAGATTTCAAAGGCAGTTATGGAACAATACGAAAAGCAGAAAAAGAAAATGGATACCTTTTGCTACTCTTCAATGGTGAAGAAATAAATGTACAAGGAGGTGAAATAGAATTGGGTTTCGATTGTGGATGCAAATATCAGGTTAATTTATTGGAAGAAAAAAACTCCACGGACGATCGAGCCCTGACCGAATTAAATAAAGGTGAGTTTAAAAATATGCTGCTTACGAAAGGAGAAACGAATTGAAAAAGATTGTAGCTGTTGCATCATGCCCTGCTGGTATTGCGCACACCTACATCGCTGCTGAAAGCCTTGAGATAGCCGGTAAAAAAATGGGATACCAGGTTAAGGTCGAAACGGATGGTGCCGGTGGGACAATGAATAAATTAACTAAAGAAGAAATTAATGAATCAGTAGCAGTGATTGTTGCTGCTGACACGAAGGTGGAGATGGAACGTTTCCGTGGTAAACCCGTTCTTATGATTTCAACGGGGGATGCCATTCGTAAAGCAGCACAATGCTTTCAGCTTATCGAAGATGGAAAAGTTGAAATTTATTAATCCTAAAGGAGATTAACATGAAAAAAAGAAGTACTGTTTATCAAGACCTTATGACTGGTGTGACCCATTTCATACCCTTCATCGTTGCAGGTGGTGTGCTTATCTCATTCGCATTCTTATTTGACGTGAAAAATGCAAGTGCTGCTACATTTGGTGCGACAAACCCTGTTTCCGCATGGCTTTTAAACATTGGCGCTCTTGCGATGGGATTAATGCTGCCGATCCTTTCTGGATATATTGCATTTTCAATTGCAGATCGCCCGGGTCTTCTGGCTGGTATGGTGGCTGGTTTGCTGGCGAAGGATGGCGGTTCGGGTTTTCTTGGTGCGATCGCTGGTGGTTTTGCTGCCGGTTATATTATTAAGCTACTGAAGCAGGTCACCAAAGGGCTGCCGCGATCATTCGAAGGCGCAAAAACGCTGATTATTTTCCCGGTTTTTGGAGTATTGCTCACGGGATTAGCAATGATCGGTGTTAATTTTGTTGTAAATCCAATTATGCTGGTTATGAACAATTTCCTTCAGAACCTAAGTGAAGGCAGTGCAATCGTTCTTGGTGCGGTTATTGGGGCAATGGTTGCATTTGATATGGGTGGACCAGTAAATAAAGTAGCATACCTGTTTTGCGTTGCTTCATTAACGAGCGAAGCAGGTACAGCCGTAGCCTCTATCCCAATGGGTGCGGTGGGTTGTGCTGGTATGACCATCAGCACCAGCTGTGCCTTGGCAACAATTCTTTTCCCGAAAAAATTCTCTGAACATCTGAAAGATTCTGGTAAAGCTGCTTTGATCATGGGTATGAGCTTTATTGCAGAAGGTGCTATTCCATTTGCAATTGAACATCCCAAAGAAGTTATTCCTTCTATCATGACTGGTGCGGCGGTTGCGGGTGGCCTGGCTGGTTTGTTCAAATTGACCCTTTCAGCTCCCATTGGAGGTATTTTTACTCTACCTCTGACAAGTAATATTCTTTTGTATTTGCTTTGCTTCATTATCGGTACACTTGTCTCGACTTTCATGATGGGTGCATTGTTGAAAAATCATGTTGAAGAGGAAGTAGTCGAAAGCTAGAATAAAAACGACTTTATCAATAAGAAACCTATCTTGTTGAGGTAATGAGAAATGGCTCCCGAAATGTGGAAAGTGATTATAAATAGAAATCGGGAGCCATCCTTCAATAGGTATTATAAACAAAATTATTAAAGATGGGTGATAGAAGGCAAAATGGAATTAATAAGCAGTTTGTTAATATTGCTGGATGTTCATTTGAACTCGAAAGAAGCAGTGATTGAAAAATTGGCAGACCTACTTGAAGAAAATTCACGACTTAATGATCGTGACCGGTACATCCACGATGTTTTCGAGAGAGAAGATATTGTCTCCACTTTCGTCGGCGATATGATTGTAATTCCACATGCAATCACAGATGGGGTTAAAATTGCTTCCCTGTTATATATCAGACTTAAAGAACCGGTTGATTGGAATGAGGATGATCAGGCGAAATATATCCTGGGGATCGCTGTTCCGGCGGACAATGTTAATAATCAACATCTTATGATTTTATCTTCCGTAGCTAAGAAATTACTTGATGATACAATAAAAAATAAGCTGTTTACGTCCACGTCAAAAGAAGAGATATTGGCAGCCTTATTGGAGTAAATATCTCAAAGGGAGATTAATTAACGAATTGTATGGACAATCAAAATGTTTATCACGCTAAAGAAAATGGGAAAAAGCTGCCAAAATATCGTGAAGTTGAGGAAGATATAAAATATCGGATATTGCTGGGAGAATGGAAACCGGGAGATAAAACTCTCTCTGAAAATGAGTTTTGTAAGGTTTACAACGCCAGCAGAATAACCATTCGTAGAGCTTTGTCTGATCTAGAGAATGAAGGTTATCTTTATAAGATAAGCGGGAAAGGGACTTTTGTAAAGGATCTTCAGGAAAGCGCTGAAGAAAATTTCTCAACCGTAAAGAGTTTTACAAACGAAATGCGGGAAAGGGGGATGAATGCAATTACGGTCAGTGCAGAATTGGAATCAATTCTGGCAGATCCTGTAATGGCTGGATTATTGAATATAAAACAAGGGGACAAGATCTTACAATTAAAAAGGGTTAGGGCTGTCAATGATAGTGAAGTTATAGCTTATTCGGTGAATTCTTTCCCATACAGTGAAAAATTCTCAACCGACCCGAAAGATTATTACGGATCTTTTTATGATTACATTGCTAATTTAGGGATTTTCCTTACCTCAGCTAAAGAATATTTGGAAGCAATGCTTCCTTCTGAATTGGTTGCAAAAAAACTTGGAATTTCAAGCTCAGAACCTGTTTTGAAACATGTACGGGTTAGTCATAATTCAGATTATAGTTTTTTTGAACACAACCTTTGTTACTATATTGGAAGCAAATACCGTTATTATGTGCCGGCTATAAGCTAAAGCATTTAATCTTTCAATAGGACAATACCCGTTATCCAAATTCCTCGCGGAAATTACTACATATCTCCCAAGTCAAAAATCACTGGTGATAGTATTACCATCCTATTATTTCCTTCAAAGGAGCAAATTCTATGAGTAAAGATCACAAAGTGCGGGCTGCTATTATTGGGATTGGCAACTGCGCTTCTTCCCTGGTGCAGGGAGTTCATTTTTACAAGAACGCCAAAGATGATGAGCGCATTTCCAGTTTAATGTACGTTAATTTAGACGGATAAAATGTCTGTGATATCTAATTCACCTCGGCATCGGCTCTTATGAAATGATATCCGGCATTCTATGGAAAGTATCCTTTAGAGCGGGATAAAGCAAACGATATTCTGCATAAATTTTGTTGTATCTTTCCACATCCTGACCAGGTATTACCCGGTCTGTTATCGAAATGGTGCTGGAGCAGGCTTGTTCCACGGATGCGAATGATCCCGCTCCTGTGGCAGCCAGCAGCGCTGCTCCAAAAGCGGCACCTTCTTCGGAATTGATCGAAACTATCTCCGTGTTGAAAATATCGGCGATGATCTGACGCCAGATGAGGCTTTTGGCACCCCCGCCGGTAATGCGGATCTGTTCCATATTTTTCAGACCCGCTTCTTTCATCAATTCATAACTATCGCGCAATCCAAAGGCAACCCCCTCCAGCACAGCTCGGGTGAAATGCTGGATGGTATGCCGCACCGTGATGCCAATAAAACCACCCCGCGCCAACGGATCGGGGTAGGGCGTTCGCTCACCCGTGAGATAGGGTAAGAAAATCAACCCATCACTGCCCGGCATGATCCCTTTTGTTCCGGTAAGCAGATCATCAAAGTTTGATTGATCCCTGAATGTGTCTTTATACCACCTGAGACTGCCGGCGGCGGAAAGCATCACCCCCATGAGGTGCCATTTAGCGGGAACCGCATGACAAAAGGCATGCAGCCTTCCTTCCGGTTCGATGAAGGGCGAATCTACCGAGGCGAAGATAACCCCGGATGTCCCCAAACTGAGGGATACAATTCCTTCTTTGACGGCACCGGTTCCCACAGCAGAAGCTGCCTGATCGCCACCGCCGCCAAAAACAGGAATGCCTTCGATCAGCCCAACTTCCTCAGCCGCTTGTTTTGTCAATGTCCCGGTGATGTGAGTGCCTTCGAAGGTTGGCGGGAACCATTCTGCATTCAACCCCAGCGTTTTGATCAAATTGGAAGACCAATCTCTGTCTGCCAAATTGAAAAGCACCGTTCCCGATCCGCCGGCCCGGTCTATGGCATATTCTCCGGTAAGTTTAAGGCGGATATAGTCTTTGGGGAGAAGAATGTGTTTGATCTTCTTGAATATGGCGGGTTCCTCTTCTTTAACCCACAGGATCTTCGGGGCGGTGAAACCCGTGAGGGCATCATTGCCGGTGATGCGGATGAATTCTTTCCTCCCAATCAGTTCGCGGATTTCATCGCACTGTTTTTGGGTGCGCTGGTCGTTCCACAAGATTGATGGTCTTAGAATTTCCCCCTTTTCATCCAAAATCACCAGCCCGTGCATTTGCCCGGTCAGACCAATACCTTTAACCTGAGAGGGCTCAATACCCGCTTTCATTACACATTCACACATACTGACCTTTGTTGCCTGCCACCACAGGTGCGGGTCTTGTTCGCTCCATAAGGGAAAAGGTGTTTCGAAGGAGTATCCTGAGGATGAAACAGCAAGAATTTTCCCATTTTGGTCAATGGCGATGGTTTTGGTGGAAGTGGTGGAAGTGTCAATTCCTAAATAAATGTCCATAGGTGAATCCTTATCTAAGCAGCATGCGGCAAATATCAGCCATCTCATCGTGCATGATAAAATCCAGCATGGCGTCTGAGGAGAATTCTTTGAATGGTTTTTCAACCACCCTCCACACTTCACGATGCACGATATCCCCATGCGGTTCGATATTTTTCAGGGGTCCCAGGGTTTCCAATTCAATAAATCTGGAATTGCAATAACACTGGCTGGTGGCACCATAGTCGATTAATTCACGGGTTGCATACGAATTTGCGTATTTGATGAACAGCAGATTGTCAATGGAGTAGGCGATCCATTGCTGGGAATTTGCAATACCAATTTTCAATGCCCGATCGACAGGGCTGGCATGGACGATGATGAAGCGGTTTGACCAATCGAGCCTTGCATCATGGATATCGGCGTATGGCCAAAGAATGACCGAGCGATCGGGTTGCAATGCATCATTTTCATGCTTGAAAATTTGTTGTGGAAGGATTGCCGTACCGCCCAATTTTAACTGGGTGATAGCCCAGGGGGCACACTTGCATGGGCGATCATTCATATTTTTTAGCTGATGATCGATAATGACGATATTGTTAAATTCCGTCAAGCTTACTTTGATAGTTTTCTGGATACCGCTGGCTGGGTCAACTTCCTGAATAAGGTCTATTGACCCTGATCTTTGTTCAATTTTGATGGGATGGGAGTCAGGAAGGTAGGTGAGGGAGGGAACTTCCGGTCCGATCCATAAGCGGTGCCCTCCATAAAGATAATAATTACCCTCTCCCGGATATTCCAAAAATTGATCCGGTAGTTCTGCAAAAATGTTATTACCCCCATTCATTCTTAATGAAAGAATCCTTGGTCCGATTGATTCAGAAATTATCAAATCAATTTTCCCCATCCTAATTTCAACACAATCGAGACCAAGGAATTCTTTTTCTTGCATGGATTCTTTATCCCCTAACGAACACCCAGAACCACCTCATTGGTTAATTGATCAAGCAATTCATACCTTAATCCTTTTTCACTGATGGCTTTCCGATCGAAAGGATGTGCTTTGATGGCTTTCATCTTCTCCTGAGAATAAGGTCCCTTGAACTCTGGAAGTTCATGGTCCATTCTTTTTAATTCGCCTAAAAGTTTCTGGATCTCAGGGTCATTATTGAAGCGATCAACTTTGTCTTTCAATATGAGGTAGGTACGCATACAACCACGCGCAAAATCTTTTACCCCCTCATCATCTTCGGTTCTATAGGCGTGCGCATCAAAGTGACGGCTGCCGGTATAGCTATGATCTTCGAGAAGCTTGACAAGGAAAAACGCGCGCTTAAGATTTACTGCCCCGAATCGAAAATCCTGATCGTAGCGCCCGAAATCTTGGTCATTGAGATCAATATGGAACAGCTTTCCGGCATCAATGGCTTGGGCAACGCCATGCGAGAAATTGAGCCCCGCCATGTGCTCATGTGCCACTTCGGGATTGACCCCCACCATTTCCGGATGATCGAGTGTGGCAATGAACCCCAGCATGTGTCCGGTGGTGGCATTATATAGATCCCCTCTGGGTTCATTCGGTTTTGCTTCCAGGGCAAATTTCAATTTATAACCCTGATCGAGAGCATACTCGCACAGGAAATTCATCGCTGCGCGCATGCGTTTTATGCTTTCCACCGGGTCTTTGGCAGCGTCCGTTTCCGTCCCTTCTCTGCCACCCCAGAATACAAAAACTTCCGCTCCCATCTCAACTCCCAGATCCATCGATCTCATGGTTTTCTGGAGCGCAAAATTGCGCACATGGGCGTTATTGGATGTGAAAGCACCGTCTCGAAAAATAGGGTCATAAAAGAGATTGGTGGTAGCCATGGGAACGACCAAGCCGGTATCTTGCAAGGCTTTTTTGAAGTCCTTTTTGATCGTCTCTGCTGCGCTAGGGGAGGCATCGATGGGGATCAAGTCGTTGTCATGGAAATTCACCCCATAAGCGCCCACTTCTGCCAGCAAGTAAACCAGGTCAACAGGAGATTGGGGCTTGCGTACATCATCGCCAAAAGGATCATTTCCCTTGTTGCCAACGGTCCAAAGACCGAACGTGAATTTATGCTCTGGCTTCGGTTCAAATTTTGTGTTCATTTTGCTCCCTTCCTATTTCTGTCTGTTATCAATAATTGAATTTTCTCAGCCATTCCAGATCGGAGAAATTTTTTTCCAAAATCATCGAAATGGTGCCCATTACACTTGAATATGGGTCAAGCTGAGAATTGGTAATTTCCAGATCTTGCTGGCATAATTCCAATGCATTGGCTTTGACCACTTCTTTTACAACCGGTTGGATATAATCTTTGGCATAGTTCAGTGCCCCACCCAGAATGACCATCTTGGGATTGAAGACATTTACCAAATTGGATACCACGACCCCCAAACTTTTTCCGACATTTTCAAGAGCGGTCAGGGCGACTTGGTCAGCATGCTTTGCCGCATCCACGACCGCATCATAACCAAAAACCGCCTGCCCATTTTTTGTTGTATGCAAGAATGTGCTATCACCCCCCTCATCGGCAATGATCTTCTTGACACGCTTGACGACCGCGCGTGGTCCAATCAATGTTTCGTAGCAGCCCCTTTTTCCACAGTTGCACATTTCGCCATCAGGATCGCAGGTCATGTGACCAACTTCGGCTGCATAACCCTTGTTGCCCCTTAAAAGGTTCCCATCGATGATGATTCCGGAACCCAAACCATAGCCGGCCGCAATGTAAATAAGGTTGTTGATACCCCTGGCAGCACCATAATGGAACTCTCCTAAGGCGGCCGCGTTGGCTTCATTTTCCACATACACCGGGATATTAAACTGCTGGGTCCAGATCAACCTCAATGGCACATCATACCAGTGAAGATTGGGCGCATTTTTTAACACGCCTTCGTGCACATCCACCAGACCGGGGATGGCGATGCCAATGCCAAGCGGTCTGCTATAATTCGTTTTCCCGGCTTCGATCGCTTCAGCGGTCAATTTGAAGGCTTTCCCCAGAATTTCAGTCTTGCCTTCGTCGGGGTCGGTTTCAATGCGCTTATGCCAGGTGATCTTTGCCGAGAAGTCAACGCAGATTGCAAGAATGAAATCAACCCCGATTTCCACTCCGATTGCAAACCCCCCGCTCGGATTGATCTCAAGCAGTAAACCCGGTCGACCAACTTTATCTGATTGATAGGTGGTTTCTGTGACCCAGCCTTCGTTGATAAGGTCATCGATGATTGAAGATACAGTAGAACGATTCAAACCGGTCAATGTGGAAAGATTTGCCCTGGAAAGAGGTGCTTCTTTCCTTAACAGGTCGATGACAGTTTTGTTATTCATTCTGCGCATCAAGTTTTGATCAGCAGTGTTTTTCATGTGATCCTGTCTATATTCAACTGAGCTTGTTGTTTTCTTCAAATAAACATCCGCAAAACAGCCAACAGAAACATAATTTCCCTTATCGTTCCCTTTTGTTTGTTGCTTGGCTAAACAAATTAATAAGATTATAGAGATTTCATCAGAGTTTGTCAACCATTTTATAGGAGATTGGTTCAGTAGTGTTCTGCCGGCATACCCCCACGGTGCTGAATCAGATATGTCTGTTCGATGATCAATCCCATAAGTTGTTGTCTCAACAGAATACTTCCCCTGCAGAATCTCGTGATGGGGCGATTGGGTTTGTTATGGAGATTTTGAAGAAAAGAATGTCCAATTGAATTTGATGCCGTAAACATTATCAATGCTAGTTCACTGATCCCTTCTGAAAAAGAAAAATGGCCGGGTATGATGCAATCGTTCATCTCCTATTCTGCAATGCATCTTAAATCGAAAAACGGCTGCTCAAGCTGGTTCAAGAATGAATCTTTTGATTGATCTGGCTAAAAAATAAGGTTTGCCCGTTCATCAATCTATTTAACAGTCATTGGAATTCCTGCCACCATGAGGATTACCCTATCGGCATTTTTTGCGATTTTCTGATTGGCTCGTCCTAAGGCATCGCGATAATATCTGCCAAGTGGATACGCCGGGACCAAACCAAGACCCACCTCATTGGATACGATCACCCACTTACCGGTATGCTTTTTATAACTGGCAATCAACTCATCGATTTCCTGTTCAACTATATTATGAAACCTATGTTCATCGAGCGGTTCGGAACAGGTCATTAAAATATTGCTTACCAGTAATGTGAGGCAATCAACAAGTACCCACGGGAGTGGCGGCGTCTTTTGAATTGCTTGCCCGATTTTGAGCGAAGCTTCCAGCGTTTGCCAATTTGCAGGGCGATTTGCACGATGGGCGGCGATTCTGTTTGCCATTTCCTCATCGCCGGCAGTAGCAGTCGCCACAAACAAAGCGGGTTGCTTGTCTTCCTGTATTAACATCTGTGCATAGTCAGATTTTCCACTGCGCACGCCACCAACGATCAAAGTTAACTGTTGTCCCATCGATCCTCCTGAACTATCTTTTTCCACACCTTCTTTATCACTTCCATGGATGAGAAAAAGTCATTTTCGTTGAAAATTTCCATTGTCATCACACCCCGGTAATTTGACCCAACGATAAACTCAATAACCCGTTCCAATTCTTCAGCGGGCGTGTTGGCAAGAGATTGGTGGTCTCTTTCTGCAATTCCATGAATGTGTATTACTCTCGTTTCTTGAATGCGATCTTCAAGAAAAGCGATGGGATCGAGCCCATCCACCCAAAAGTGCCCGATATCCACGCACCGGCTAACCGAAGCTTGTTTTATCACTTCATCCCAAAGCTCTGCCGGGTAATGCTCGAGGTTTTCGACCGCAAGAACCCGGCTGTTTGGCACCCATTGTGAGACTTGTTGCAGCGCGAGCAATGCCTGACGGTTCCATTGTGTGAGGGCTACCGGGTCATTTTGATGAAGAATATCTCTGCCGTCGAGGTGTAATATGTAGGCATGCGGATTCAGTTCTCGCGTACAGCCAATCACTTTGTTGGCTTTGATCAATGAGACGTGCTGTTCATTGTTTTCTCCAGCCAGACGCAGATCCAAAGGGAGGTGAACCGTATAGCTGAGCTGGTGCTGCCGCGCAATTTTAACTAACTCAGCAATTACCTTCTTATCAGGTAAGTTGTTGGGACCGTTGTCAACTTCAAACAGAACGAGTTCGATATCATCCACTAGATCGGCAAGAAAGACCACATTCGGCAAAATATCTTCAGGGATGATATACGATGTGGTTCCTATGCGGAAAGGGAATCTCTTCATCTTTTCCTACCCGTTGACGCAAAACCCTAATAAAACGATGATCTCAGAAATCTCAACAATCAACCCAAGCACATCCCCTGTCAATCCTCCCAGTTGTTTTTTCGCCACAGAAAAGATCAAGCAGGTTATGAGGTGCGCGAACAGCACGATGAGAATTCCCTGCCACCCCGCAAGAATCGTCACGGCAGTGATCGTCACCAGTGCAGGAACTACGAACCGTAGCGTGATGCCGCTTGAGAAATCTGCCCCCATGCCCGTGGGGCGCGACATTTTTTGTTTGCCTGCCCATATCAACAACCATCTTGCCGTTGACGTTGCCAGTGGAATCGCGATCCAGACGGTAGCGGCGGGAAGGCTGTAGATACAGATAAATTTGAATAAGATGGAGCAGATGAGTCCGATCACCCCGAAAGATCCAAGCTGTGGATCTTTCATTATCTCAAGCCTGCGTCCCGGATCGGAAGCGTGGAACATCCCATCGCAACAATCAGCCAGACCATCCAGGTGCAGCCCGCCGGTCATTCCGATCCAGACTGCGACGGTCATCCCGGTTGCCACGAGAGGAGGGAAGATGAGGGAAGCAACATAAGAAACGCCAGCAATCAAACTGCCCAGAATGACCCCAATAAATGGAAACCAGGCTGAAGATCTGCCCAGATCACCAGGGAGGATATGCCCTTTTCCTTTTGCAGGGAAAATGGTCAGGAATGAGATTGCCAATGTGAAATATTTCATATTTTTTCACTTATTCCGGCTTCTTTGAATGTCGCCATTTCGTTTAAAATTCTTGTGGCTGCTTCAATAAGATTGAGGGCTAGTACTGCCCCGCTTCCTTCTCCCAGGCGCATTTCCAGGTTCAGAAGCGGTTTCAAGCCCAGTTTCTGCAGGATGGCAGCGTGTCCGGTCTCTTGGGATTGGTGGGAGGCTATCATGAAAGGCTTTACCGTGGGCAGCATTGCTGTTGCGATCAGAGCGGCTGCTCCTGCAATAAAACCATCCAACACCACCGGAATTCTATGAGATGCCGCCCCGATGATCACACCCGCCAACCCGGCAATTTCTAAACCACCGATCTTTGATAATACCTCCAGAGGATCTCGCGGGTCGGGATGGTGGAAAGCGAGCACTTCATTTATCAATTTAATTTTAAGGCTCAGTTCCGAATCATCTAACCCTGTTCCCCGTCCCGTCACTTTTTCTATAGGGAGATTCGTATAAACAGCGGTAATTGCCGATGAGGGGGTGGTATTGCCGATCCCCATTTCACCGATGGCTACCAGATCCATCCCTTGCTTGACGCGTTGATTGACGATATCCATTCCTACTTGGATGGCTTCTTCTGCCTGGGTGCGAGTCATGGCAGATTCATGCAGTATGTTGCGGGTTCCCGGTGCGATCTTTCGATGGAGTAAGCCGGGAACATTCTTAAAATCATGGTTAACTCCAATATCCACAATCGAAACTGCGGCATTGGCTTGCCGGGCTAAGACCGTGACCGCGGCGCCACCAGCCAGGAAATTCAACACCATCTGGGCTGTTACGTCCGGGGGATAGGCACTAACCCCTTGCTGTGCCACACCGTGATCAGCCGCCATGATGATCACTTCTTTATGACAAAAATGAGGATGTTCGTTTCCGGAGATTCCTGCTATCTGGATGGAAAGTGTTTCAAGCATCCCCAGTGAACCGAGCGGCTTTGTCAACTGTTGTTGGCGAATACGTGCTTTTCCCGCACTTTGCTTATCATAAGTTGGGATGGATGGAAGTAGCATTATACATAGAGCCCTTTCTGGTCAAGTTTATACAGACATCATTTCTATATGAAGATAATTCGCTCCTGATATTTCTCATGATGCAGATCAATTTGCGGTTCTCCTTCTCTGCCATTTCCGATCAATCCTTGATTTTCACTGACGTTGTTCAACCCAACCAGCTTGTCTGCCGGCACACTGCAATGGTTGTCAGGGTATCCGGATATGTCAACGCACCGCAAGACTTTGGCTATATATGGTGAAGGACCGAAAGGGTTGCTATTGACCGAAAAATCGAGCATAGAATCGGGTTTCAATCCCCTTCTTTTCAGATCCAATGGATCAAGTCCACCGTGTTCTTCATGCGATAGATTGGACAACAACTAAAACTCCTCCGCAAATGAACAAACACCATACCAAGCCAAGCCTTACCAGTCGTATACCATGACCAATGCTTTCTTCGTCCGGCAGTTGAGTGCCACCTTCCAAGCGGTAATTTCCGGGCTTTTCGAGCACAACTTCAAGCGCACCGGCGGCTGCTGTCATCGTCCAGCCGGCATTTGGACTGCTGGTTCGCCGATTTTGAGTCGTCATGGTGTGCCAGGCACACTTCATATTCAACCGCAAAAAGCCGGCGGAAATAACCAAAATAATTCCGGCTAACCTGGCGGGCAGCCCGTTGAGTATATCGTCGAGTATGGCAGCGGTTTTTCCGAAATACTCCAACTCCGGAGTGTGATAGGCGATCATTGCATCGGCTGTATTTACAAAACGGTAGAACCAGGCTGCTGGTAGTCCAGCGATTGAAAAGAAGATCAAAGGAGCAAGGAAGCTGTCGGTTATATTTTCTGCGAGAGATTCAATCGCTGCTGACGCGACCTGATTTTTGGATAGCTGGCTGGTATCGCGGCTGACAAGATGCCAGCCGACCAGGTGGCGGGCTGCTGCGAGGTCATCGGCTTTCAAACACCGCTGGATCTCTTTTCCGGCTCTGATCAGGTTGCGGAAAGAGAAAACCGGTTTGAGGAAGCACCCTACCACGAGACCCGCTGCCCAGACCGGTAATCTGTTGATCAAAGGGACGAGCACCAACCAGGGCAGAGAAAAAAGCACCCCGCCAATCACAACCGTCCCTAGCCCTGACAGGAAGCGTTTGTTTTTCGAACCGGTGTTGAATTTCTTTTGTGCGTAGCGGATCACATTACCCATAGCGACAACCGGGTGGAACCGGTTGGGGGGATCACCAAACAGAAGATCAATGAGAAAAGCCACCGCCAATCCGATCAATGCGCTGTGCATTTCTAAATACCCTCTGTAATAATCCGGTCCAGGGTTTTCAAATCCAGAGATGCTTCCAGGGCATCGGCTAACAAATCGTATGTTTTGTTGCGTTGTTCGATAAAAGGCGTGTTTGAAGCTTGGATTCCCAGGCTTGCAAGCCATGCCATGCGCAGGGGATCATTATCGAAGATACCGTGCAGATAGGTACCCCAGATTTTCCCATCTGCAGAGCAGGTACCGTCAAGCGACTCGACGGGCTGCCCTTCCCTCCGGAAAATTTCACAAAATGGGTGAGGGCTGCTTGTCTGCCCCATGTGAATTTCGTAGCCCTGGATCAGCTGCCCCTGTAATTTCTTCATGAATCCCCCTGCTGCTATGATGTGTGCCTGACTTCGCGTAATGGTTTTCACCGACTCAAAATGAGTTTTTCCAGGCAGCAGACCCAGACCGGGCGCGTTTTTAACCGTTGACTCCACTTCGTTCTCATTGGAAATTGTCTCTCCTAACATTTGAAAACCTCCGCATAAACCGACAATGCCGCTCCCTTGCCGCCGCAGGGAGCGGATGCGATCTGCCAGACCAGATTCGTTCAGCCACTTTAAATCGGAGATGGTGTTTTTTGTGCCGGGGAGAATGATGGCGGTGGGCTTTCCAAGCTGCTCTAAACGATTCGCGTAGCGGATCTGCAGGTTGGGTTCCACAAGGAGAGGATCGAAATCATCGAAATTGCTGATGTGCGGGAGGTGGATCACCACGATATCCGCTTTATCCGAACCCGATGCGTAACTTTGTTTGATGGTCGCGGCATCTTCTTCTGCCAACCCGTGATTGTGAATATAGGGCACTACACCCAATACAGGGATTCCCCCGCGATTTTCAAGAGCCGTAACGCCATTGGTAAACAGGCTCATATCTCCGCGGAACTTGTTCACGACCAACCCACTGATCATTTTTCGATCATCATCGTCTAAAAGCCACAGCGTTCCCAGCAATTGGGCAAAGATCCCGCCCCGGTCGATATCCCCCACCAACAAACAGGGCGCCTGCGCGTGATGAGCAACTGCCAGGTTGGCAATATCCTGCGACCGGAGGTTGATTTCGGCAGCGCTGCCTGCGCCTTCGATGACGATCAGATCGTACTGCTTCCTTAAATTCTTATAACTTTCCGTAATAGCTTGCCACATAGCATTCCGTCGCGCGTAATAGTCCTTTGCGGAGCATGCATCCCATAACTGTCCATGAACGATAACCTGACTGCGTGAATCCGCCTCTGGTTTTAACAATACCGGATTCATATCTATGGTCGGTTCTATACCACACGCATATGCCTGAGATGCCTGCGCGCGACCGATCTCTCCCCCTGAACAGATCGCTGCATTGTTGCTCATATTTTGCGCTTTAAAGGGGGCTACTTTCCAGCCCTTTCTGCCATATAAACGGCAAAGCCCACTCACGAGCAAACTCTTTCCGACCGACGACATACTTCCCAGCACCATGAGGCTTTTTGCGGACATGTCAGGAGAGTTCCCTTTCATCAATTTCGATAACATGAGCGGTTGGATGGGCAATGGTGAAAGTGCAAGCTGCGCTTTTGTTACGGTTCGATACATACCCTGGAATGCTAATGCTCATTTCTTACTCTCATAACAAAAATCTACAAAACGTGCTGCAAGTTCAGGTTTTGCCCAAAAGGATAAATGGATATACGATGCCCATACCGTACCCGTACAAACCCCCTCGAGGGTTGAAGTATCTTTTTCATTGGGTGAGAATAAGCGAAAGGCGTAAGGTAAATTGTTTGGACGCCCTTTCCAAATGGAATAGTGGAATTCGTGCCCGCGTATGGTCTCCCCCTGACGGAATAACCACGAATCACTCACTGCCCGTGCTTGTCGATAACCCAAGTGGAGATGGCTTGTCATCACTGTATGTCCGGGAAGTAATCCAAACATGGGATGTTCTTTTCCCTGGAAATCAGTAATAGATTGCGTGAGCGCCATCAATCCACCACATTCGGCATAGATAGGCAGATTGCTTGTCATGGCGCATTGGAGCGCCTGGCGCATGGCATGATTGGCGGAAATTTCTCCGGCATAAAGCTCCGGGAATCCTCCGCTCAGGATGATCCCCGATGTTCCATGGGGCAGACCGGAGTCGTGGAGGGGGCTAAAGTATGCGATCTCAGCTCCAACGGTGCGAAGCAAATCGATATTTTCCTGATAATTGAAATTGAAGGCTTCATCCTTGGCGACGGCGATCACAGGATGAAATTTTGGTCGATGTGATCGATCGCGGTTGATAGATACCGGATATGGGGATTTGGAAAAAAAGGGGGGAGCATTTCGTGCAATTTCCAATAGACGATCAACATCTAAACACCTGGAAATATGCTCGGCTGCGGAGGTGATAAAGCGCTGCCAATCACCAGTCTCCGCAGCAGGTATCAATCCAAGATGACGCTCCGGAATACTCAGTGCGGGGTTGCGGGGCAGGCAGCCCAGAACAGGCAGCCCGGTGGCCTGTTCTATGGCAGTAGCAACGCCCCGGCTGTGGGCTTGTCCGGCGACGTAATTGACGATGAACCCGGCTAAAGACAGTTCGGGATCAAATTGTTGAAATCCGAGGGCAATGGCGGCGGCGCTGCGGGCGGCTGCGTTCGCAGCGATGATAAGAATAACCGGGGATCGGGTCAGTTTCGCGATCTGTGCTGTGCTGGCGGTATCGTCCTGGTAATTCTGCCCATCAAATAAGCCCATCACGCCTTCGATGATCGAAAAATCTGTGGTTTGAGCGTAATGCTGAAAGAGCCCCGCTACAGCTTCAGAGGGTGTTATCCATGTGTCCATATTGATGCAGGGTCGGCGTGCTGCCAGCGTGTGATAGGAAGGATCGATGTAATCGGGACCGACCTTGAATGGTTGAACGGTCAGCCCGCGCTGACGTAACACAGCGATCAACCCCGCAACAATGGTTGTTTTTCCAACATGACTATGAACACCACCGATCACCAAACGCATCAAAACTCGATTCCCGGTTGCCCTTTAACACCCTGGTTAAAGGGATGTTTAACTATTTTCATCTCTGTTACCAGGTCTGCATAAGCGATCAGTGCCCGGGGAGCGTTTCTACCCGTGATGATCAAGTGCAGGTGTGAAGGTTTATTCAGTGCGAGCCAGTTCACCATTTCGCCGGTATCGATCCAATTCAGATGAAGCGGATAGGTGAGCTCATCTAATACGACCAAATCGTATGCTCCGCTGGCTATTTTTTCTTGTGCTAATTGCCAACCTTGGCGCGCGCGGTTCATGGATTCATCTCCATTTTTTGATACCCATGTGAATCCATCGCCATAGCGATACCATTCAATTGCTAACTTGCTGGCGGCAATATATTCACCGGTGTTGATACCTTCCGGTTTGATGAATTGGATCACGCAGATCCGAAATCCGCGTCCCCAGGCACGCAAGATAACCCCCAGGGCAGCAGTTGTTTTTCCTTTTCCATCACCGGTGTTGACGATGACAAGTCCTTTTTGCTTTCGGGTGATACCGGGATCATGTTTCATCATAATAAGATTCCTCCGGTGGACCGGTATTGGGCAGAATGAAAGGAATATCCCTGAGTGGGTGTTTTATTACCATGATTGGGACACCGTAGACTTGTGAAAGCCGGTCAGCGGTCAACACCTGTGCAGGAGTACCTGCAATAGCAAGTTCTCCATTCTTTAATAGTGCTACACGATCGGAATAGCTAGCAGCGAGATTCAGGTCATGCAAACTGACAACCACTGTCAACCCTTCTTCATGTGCCAGTTTGCGGATCAGATCCAAGATATCGGTTTGATATTTCAGATCAAGGTGCGAAGTTGGTTCATCTAAAAGAAGGATGGATGGTTCTTGGGCAAGAACACGAGCCAGTACCATACGCTGCTGTTCACCACCTGAAAGCTCGGTTGAAATTCTACTGCTTAGATGGTCCAATCCCACTAGATGAATCGCTTTTTGAACTATTTGCTGATCGTGCGCTGTTAATGGCATGAACCAACCGCGATGGGGCGCGCGCCCCAAAGCAACGACCTGTTCCACAGTGGCAGCCCAGGACATATCATTTGATTGGGTTGCAAACGCTAACTGTCTGGCGGTGTCACGTGCAGAGGTTTGCCATAGATCTCGATTGATAAGGATTACTTTCCCATCCAGTGGGCGCAGTAAGCGCCCCATTGCCAGCAAAAGCGTACTTTTTCCAACACCATTTGGACCAATTAAAGCTAAGACCTCGCCGGGATGGGTCTGCAAGCAGATATCTTTAACGACCGGATCTTCATTATAAGCACAGGTGACGTCGATTAATTCTAGCTTGCTCATGCTCTGCCTCGCGTTTTGTGTTCACTTTTTTTAAGCAAGTATAGGAAGAAAATACCACCCACCAGTGAGGTGATGATTCCAACCGGTATCTCCAAAGGTGCCATAATGGTTCGTGCAAGATCGTCGGCGACCAGGGTAAGGATTGCACCGATCAACGCACTGGTGGGGATGAGATGCTTGTGAGTAGCACCGGAAAGCATGCGAGCGATATGCGGGGAGATCAGCCCTACAAAACCGATAACACCGCTCGCCGCCACGGCGGCTGCCGTGATCAAGCTGGCGGCTGCTATAATTCCTCCGCGAGCTTTAGATAGAGATAACCCTATCGTTTGGGCTGTATCATCTCCACATGAGAGTGCATCTAATGGACGCGAGAAAAACCACAGGAATACCATTCCAATCAATAAATGAGGACTACAACTCCACAATTGGATCCAACTTCGCCCGCTGAACCCACCCATGAGCCATGAAAATATTTCATGAATGCTCTCTTTACTGATTAGCATCAACATGGATACTGCAGATGAAAGAACAGTGCTGAGGGCAGCGCCGGCTAAAAGCATACCGATTACAGTCGATTTTCCACTGTTACCGGCGATAACATAGACCAGAAACACAGCCAACAGTGCTCCCAGAAATGCTGCCAGTGAAATTGGACCAAAACCGGCAAAACTCCATGTCAACCCCAAAGTTATTGCCAAGGTCGCGCCTAATGAAGCCCCACTGGATGCCCCGATGATATATGGATCGGCAAGCGGGTTTCGGAACAATGCTTGAAAAGCTGCCCCCGCTGTTGCCAATGCAGCGCCCACCAATGTTGCAAGTAGAACACGTGCCAGGCGCAGGTCTCGTATTATGGCTATATCAGTGGTATCTGCTTTTCCCTGGCTCGAGTTCAAGAGAACTTTCAAAACACGATCCGGGGGTATATATACAGCTCCCACACCCAAACTGATTATGAGAGTGCCGAGAAGGATACCCGTCAGGATCAACAGACATATCGTGTAGTGGCGATGGCTCATCGTATTGTACCCTTGTGCTGTGGGTTAACCGCAGAGTCAAAAAATTTTGGTCCAATGACTCTGCGGCAAGACCGTTTTATCGAAATTACTTGAAGAGATCTGGGTAAAGTGCTTCTGCGATTGACTCCAATGCGTCAACAACACGCGGTCCGGGACGAGAAGAGGTATTACCGTCGATCAAGTAGATGCGATTATTTTTAACCGCATCAATTTGATCCCACCCGGGACGGGCAGCTAATTGTTCGGCAATTAACTTGTCACCATGTGAGTCAGGACCCATGATGACAGCTGGATTTTTCTGAACGACCTCTTCAGCACTGACAGATGGCCAATCTTCGGTCAGGTCAGCAAAAATATTGATACCGCCGGCAAGTTGAATCATCTGCCCGATGAACGTATTAGGACCAGCGGTCATCAATGGCTCGTCCCAAACTTCCCAAAAGACAGTGGGTTGCTCTTCTTCAGGAACACCGGCAATTTTTTCTGTTACTGCGCTCACCCGTGTTTTCATTTCTTCAACGAGGGCAACAGCTTTGGTATCATTATTGGTGATTTTCCCGACCAGCAATATATTGTCATAAATGTCCTCAAAAGATTTTGCGTCAATGGCTACTACAGTGATATTGGCATTTTCCAATGCCTCGATCACGATCGCTTGGCTGGAGCCTTCTGCCAATACCAGATCGGGTTTCAGTGAGACGATGGTTTCAATACTCATGGAATCCGCGGAATATCCGCCCACTTTTGTTATTGAAACCGCTTCAGTGGGGTAATCGCAATATTCTGTATTGCCCACGACCAATGAGCCGGCGCCAATGGCAAATACTATTTCTGTATTGGATGGGGAAAGAGAGATGATGCGCGCGGGTTCGGTATCGATTGTTACTTCGCGTCCACTGCTATCTGTTATGGTCATCGGGAAGACTGACATCGGTGCTGTGTCAATTGACTCCGCAATCACTGCTGTCGCTGCAGGTGATTCACTTGCAATTGGGGTGGTTCCATTGCATGCACTCAGAGAAGAAGCAAGAACTAAAAAAATCGGTAAAAAATATTTACGAAACATATTAATCTCCTGTTTTATGATGGACTTTTGGAAAAAACAAACCCGACCTTTCGGGTCGGGTTTTATGTATTAGGTAAACAAGTATTTGCCATACTCTACCTCCTTAATCCGAGAAGGGTTCAAAAAGAGTTTTGTTGAGGAAGGTATCCTGGCTTGTCAAAAATGACTTACAGTTGCGGTACAGCGCTGGACTTGAACCAGCTTCCACCTTTACACCC
>JAAZNC010000027.1 GCA_012798455.1 Chloroflexota bacterium
AATGACTCGAATAGAAGCAAAGAGTATAAAAACGGTCAGGGTGTGATCTGCCAGATACCATTCAGATAGAGGGTTTTGCGTTGAAAAATCTTCATTCTCTCCACTTTTCTCCAAATTTCCTCCATTTTTCCACAGCCTCATGAAAATCAAGCCAGCGCGGGGGGCGGTATTTTGAATGATGGAACTTTGTATATAGTGAACAGCAGTATCCACGACAATATTGCCAAAGGTGGGGGAGACTATTTTACCGAGTGCAAGACGGGCGGAGCCATAAAAATCATGAGTGGTCCTGTGACTATTGAAAATTCTTCCATTTATGCAAACAGTGCGAAAGGTAAAGGAGGAGGGATCCATGTTGCCTGTTTGGGAGAGCTTTATCTTACAAACTCAACCATCAGCGGGAATTACAGTTATGCAGATGGCGGGGGGATCTTTATCAATGGAATGGCAGTAATCATCAACAGCACTATTGTGGGAAATAAGGCTATCAATGGGGGTGGGATAAGCGCAGAAGGCAGCGGAGAAAAAGATGCGGTGAGAGGGCAGTTAAGTTTCAAGAACAGCATCATTGCCAACAACTATACACGACTGGAAGAATATGGAACAGAAGATTGCCTGATGGGACGAAATACGGAGATTGCGTTGAATGAAAATAACTGGGTGTCAGATGGTAGTTGTGATGCGGAATTCTCGGGGGAACTATTTTTAGAACTTTTATCGGATAATGGCGGATTTACCCTGACGCATCTCCTAGCGCAGGGCAGTCCGGCAGCAGATCTGCTGCCTAAAGATGATTGTGTGGTCCTATTTGATCAGCGTGGGGTCAGCCGAGTTGCCCCCTGTGATCTGGGAGCGGTGGAAATAAACTAGACCGTTTATTATTGTTGTGAATTTCAAAGAAGCACTTGCATTCGTGAAAATATATGTGTATAATTTAAGCGCTTAAGCAATTTTTTTAAATCCAAATGCTTAAGCGCTTAAATAAATATGACCTCAATTTATGATATTGCAAAAGCAGCAGGAACTTCAATCGCCACCGTCTCTTATGTGATCAACAAGAGCGGACGGGTCAGCCCTGAGACGACTGCCCGTGTTGAAAAGGCGATCCAAGAGTTGAAATATGAACCCAAAAGCTTTGCCCGTGCGCTGGCAAGCGGGCAGACGTTTACCATCTCCATTGTCTCTCCCCTGACAGTATATAAAAATCAGATCTCATTTATTCAGTTGATCAATGGGGTGGGTGAGGTGTTGGAAAAGAGCGATTATCGTCTCTTCATGCATCCCACACTTGACCGGGCTAATTCCTGGCTGGAGCTTGAGGCAGCGGCGCGTGGACACCAAATGGATGGGGTGATCTTGCTGCATGTCCAGCTGCAGGATAAACGTATTGAGATCCTTAAAAAAGAATCCATCCCCTTTGTATTGATCGGGCGCACCGAAGATAATGACGGTCTGGATTATGTGGATGCAGATATTCATGACGCTGTCCGATTGGCAGTTGATCATTTAGCAGAGCGTGGCTATCAGAAGATCTGCATGGTTGGAGAAAAAGGGAATGCCGGTGTTTCTTACCGCTTGATCGAACAGTTTAAAAAGAGGATTTCAGAAAAGAAGCTCCCATACCAACCTGCCTGGTGTTCGAACATGGCAGAATCTTCGGATGAAATGATCACCGATCTTGTAAAAATTCTTTCAGGATCGGATCACCCAACTGCAGTGTTTGCAGTTTCAGATATCGCTGTCCTCAATACCTTGAAGGTTGCACGACAACTGCATCTACAGATCCCTGAAGACCTGGCGGTAATTGGGTATGCCGATAACTATATCTATCAATACCTCGATCCGCCCATTAGCGCGGTATTCAACGGTGCCGGAAAATTAGGAAGTATTGCAGCTCAAATCTTGTTGAAGAAGTTAATGGATCCTGAACGTTATACAGAACAGATCCTTGTATCCCCAGAACTTGTTTCAAGGCAATCAGTTGCTTGAAAAGGAGGTGCCAACTCAACTATTTTCTTTTCTTTAATTTCCAAAATACTATCTTGGAGGATTTCATGAATAAAAAAACGAAAATGTTGTGTTTTGCTATCATTACAGTTTTGTTGATGGGTTTGATAGCAGGTTGTGCAAACAAAAGCGAGATCGAAAATTTAGAAGAAAAACCTGCTGCAGATGAGCAGGTTGAAGAAAAAGAGCCCGTTACTCTTGAAGTTTGGATCCTGGACCGTGTTGGAACAGATGCGATGGCTGCTGCCAGACAGGTGATCGAAGACTGGGCAGCGGAAACCGGGAACACCGTCAATATTACCGAAGGAAATCAATTTGAAATGCTCAATAATATTCCCGTTGCCATCCCTGCTGGAGAAGGTCCGGATGTGTTCATGACGGTGAACAACTATGTCGGTGGGCATTATCTGGGTGGGTTGATTGTACCTATTCAGGATGAATTCACCGATGCAGATTCATATTTACCTGGTGCGCTGGATGCTTTCACAGTTGACGGACAATTACTTGGCGTACCGGTTGCGGCAGATGTAAATGCACTGGTCTACAACAAGGAAAAAGTTACTGAAGTGCCAACCACAATGCAAGATCTGATCTCTATTTCCAAAGAGCTAACCAGTGGAGATGAATACGGTTTGCTCTATCAGATCGACAGCTTCTGGTACAGCTACCCGTTCTTCTCGGCATTTGGTGGTTACGTCTTTAATTGGACCGGGAATGGATGGGATACCAGCGATATTGGTTTCGATACTCCGGAAGGCATTGCCGGGCTGCAGTACATCCACGATTTGGTTGCTGTTGAAGGATTAATGCCGGCTGACGTAACATGGGAGGTGATGGATGCATACTTCTCCGAGGGCAAATCAGCCATGATCATCACCAGCCCCACTATGGTGCCCTCTTATAAAGATGCTGGCATTGATGTGGGTGTTGCACCTATTCCGGTCATCGATGATGTAGGATCACCCAAACCTTTTGCAACTTATACGGGTTTTTCGGTTAGTGCTTATTCGGAGCATCAATCAGAAGCGATCAGCCTTGTGCAGTATATTGGTGCGAACGTTGGAAAGCCGCTGTATGAAGCCAATTCCGGCAATATCCCTGTTTATTCCAGTGTATTGGAAGACTCTGCTCTCGCATCGAATACCGAATTAGCAGCCTGGATGAGTCAATTGGAAATGAGCGATCCTTTACCCAATATCGATGAAATGAATTATGTTTGGACTCCAGCCACTACTGCTTTTCTGACAGCCGTGCATGGCGAAATAGATGTTCCCACTGCCTTGTCAGAAGCGCAGGAATTAATTATTACGTCTCTAGCAGGTATTGAATAAGCAGTTGAAGAATAAAGTAGAGTTGGGTACATTCCCAACTCTACTTTGATTTGGAGCAACAATGACACAGTTAGTCAAAAGCCAGAAACAAGGAAGACAAATTTATCCGTACTTATATTTGATACCTGGGCTTGCTGCAATTCTCTTCTCAATCATTGTCCCTGGTTTTATGACCATTTATTATTCCTTCACAAATTATTCGCTGCGCCATCTTCAAGATTGGGGCTGGATTGGTCTTGAGAATTATGCAAAGATATTCATCGGGAGCAACCGTGGGGAATTTCTGAGTGTCTTTTCATGGAATATTGAATGGGCTCTCATTTCAACGATCGGTACAGCATTGGTAGGATTGATTCTTGCATTACTGCTCAATAATAAACGGATAGTTGAAAGAAATCTTTATCGGGTGTTGTTGATCCTGCCCTGGGCTTTACCGTCGACGATCACTGTTTTGACCTGGAAAGGTCTTTTCAACTCTTCATTTGGACCGATTAATCGTATGCTCACCGGAATAGGCTTCTCGGCGATTCCCTGGCTTTCAAATTCAACCTGGGCGAGGATTACTGTTTTACTTGTAAATATCTGGATCGGGTATCCATTTATGATGTCGGCATTTCTGGGAGGATTGCAGAGTATTCCTGAAGAGCTGTATGATGCGTGTCGTGTGGATGGAGCCAATACATGGCAAACATTTATACATATCACACTGCCCATGCTGCGTTCGGTCGTATTGCCGTTGATGGTTTCTGGTTTTGCGATGAATTTCGGAAATTTCGGTGTGATCTACCTGTTAACCGAGGGCGGTCCGTTCAAGAGTCCGTCTGCGATGGCAGGAGCTACTGATTTGCTGTCGACTTATATGTATAAAGTGGCGTTTGGCGCCACGAATTTTGATTATGGGCTGGCTTCGGCAAATGGATTGCTTATTTTCCTGATTGTGGGAGGAATGACGCTAGTTAATTTATCAATGACTGGCGCTTTTCGTGAGGTGAAGAAATGAACTGTTTCAATAATCCCAAATCGAAAAAGAAAATCAAGGTTTTTCTTTCGACAAATCTGAACAGATTGGTCTTGATTCTTGTTTGTATCGCAGTCCTTTTCCCTATTGTGTGGATGGCAAGTGCCTCCATTTCAAAGGGCAGCTCTTTGTTTTCCTCTTCTATTTTTCCGGAAAAGATCACCCTTGAAAATTATGTGAATCTTTTCCGGAAAACGAAATTCCTGAAATGGCTGCGAAACAGTACAGTTGTTACCTTGATGGGGAGCCTTTTAGCTTTGATGGAAACAACTACAATGGCGTATGCATTTTCACGCTTTAAATTCAAGGGGAAGAAAAATGGATTGATGTTTTTGATTTTATTACAAATGCTGCCTGCCACGGTCACGATTGTGGCATTGTATAAGATTGCAGTATTCATCCAGCTGCAGAATACTTTTCTAGGATTGATCCTGATCTATGCAGGAACCACCATTCCCTTCAATGCCTGGCTCATGCGTGGTTATTTCGATTCAATTCCTTATGAAATAGAGGAATCAGCTTATCTGGATGGAGCCAGCCACTGGCAGGCATTTACGAAGATCGCTTTTCCGCTCTGTTTGCCGATGATCGTGGTAGTTTTTCTATTCAACATCATCAGTTTCTATAATGATTATTATCTCGCCAGTATTGTTCTAAGCGGTAACAACATGTACACAGTGGCATTGGGCATGCGTTTCTTCACTCAGCCTTACGCTGAAAACTGGGCAATGTTTGCAGCTGCTTCTGCACTTGCTTGCCTTCCAATCGTCATCATTTTTTATGCACTGCAAAAATATCTGGTGCAGGGGTTAACGAAAGGCGCTATGAAAGGCTGATCATGGATTCTCACAGAACTCTCATCGGACTGGAAAAACCACATCCTGATATCAACTGTTTCATGGACCATTTAATGGGGAGAAAGAAATTAACACCCCCACCTCTTATGGAATTCTTGGTTGATAACAGTATCATTGAAAAGGTTACGGGTGAAATACTGGGAAGAGAATGGGTTAATCCAGGGAGTGATCATGATTCACAGGGAATATATCTGGATAATGTGATCGTGTTCTGGAAAGAGCTTGGCTATGATTATATCCGCTTAGAACTGGCGCTTCCTTTCCCCGGTAAATCTGGTGCTGCACAAAATACAGCAGGTAAAGATTCCGGTATGCGCTCCTGGGTGGATGAAAAGAATGGTGCGATCACATCGTGGCGTGATTTTGAGAAATATCCATTTCCGGATATTTCTCAATTTGACTTCTTTCCCTTCGAATATCTGAATGCCCATGTTCCGGAAGGGATGGGCTTGATATTTTCTCACGGTGGAGGTGTGTTTGAGCGCACTTCGTGGATCTTTTCGATGGAGCAACTGTGCTATCTTCTGGTAGATGCCCCTGATTTAGTTAAAGCAGTTGCAGATCAGGTGGGAGGTCTGCAACATAAGTTTTACCAACACATCCTTGACTTTGAGCATGTGGCTGCGGTTTTTCCGGGGGATGATATGGGATTCAGGACTACCACATTGATCTCTCCTCGCGACCTGAGAGAATATTTTCTGCCCTGGCATAAAAAAAATGCAGCCCTTGCCCATCAAAAGGGGATCCCATATTTTTTACACAGCTGCGGAAATGTTCTGAAGATCATGGAGGATTTAATCGAAGATGTGAAGATCGATGGAAAGCACTCTTTTGAAGATTCCATCATCCCGGTTCAACGATTTCAAGAGCAATTCATGGGACGGATTGCGGTATTGGGAGGGATAGATATGAATTTTTTATCAACCGCTTCATCAGAAGAGGTGCAGAATCGAACAAAAGAATTAATTGAAAGCTGTGGAAAGGGCGATCGTTACGCTGTTGGTTCGGGAAATTCCATTGCTGATTATATCCCGCTTGAAAATTTCTTAGCAATGGTGAAAGAAGTAAATATCAATAAGGGAAAAAACATATGATCTTTCGCGATATTCATTACTACAAGCCCAATCTGGAACGTGTGATTCAGCGTTATCAGGATCTATATGATCATCCCGAAAAGAAACAAGCCCTGGTCTACGCGATGCTTCCTTTTCAAAATAAAATTCCAGTTCCCCCATTGAATTCATTGGATATCGAGAAAGATACCGAATCTTATCTGGATATTTGTTTGAAGAATTATGCACATTATCTTGATATGAGCCGCACTATTAAAGATGACCTCATCCCAACATACGGGGTGAATTTTGGAACCGGTGAATACAGTGCTTTTGTGGCAGGGGATATTGTTTTTACGGAAGATACCTCATGGGCAAGCACGGTTATCAATGAATGGGACGACTTAAAAAAATTATGCCTTCGTGATGATAACCGCTGGGTTGTTTTTATGGAAGAGACGCTGAAATATGTGCTGCAGTACACCCGAGAGGGACCCATTCCGGTAGTGCGCGGATTCTATTCACCGCTTGACATGGCGCATGCCTTGCGTGGTGAAGCCATTTTTACCGATATGTACGATTCCCCAAAAGAAGTAGCAGCTTTATTGGATTTTTGCGCGGATGCAATTATCTGGCTGGCGAAACGGATTCACAAGCTTATTGGCACGTACTGGGGAGGCAGTGTCGCGGGGGGATGGCTGAAACCCGGTACGATTTGTATGTCTGAAGATATTGCCTGCCTGATCTCACCCAGGACCTATGCAAAACAGGTGCGTCAATATACTCAAAAAGTGATCGATGCTTTTGGAAGCGGGCAGATCCATACCCATTCTCTGGGAGTCCACACACTTCCCGAGATCACAAAATTGGATCACCTGCTGGGTGTCCAAATTGCGGAAGATCCTAACACACCCCGCACCATGAGCAAACTGCAGGAAATATTGGAAAAAACAAACGGCATACCGTTGACCATAACCTGCACTCTGGATGAGATCAAGGAGAATTTTGAGGTGGTTGCAGGAAAATATAATGTTGTATTTGGCTCTGCGGGGGAAAGCATAGAAGAGTGCGAAAAGATCGTACACTGGATTCGGGAGAGAGAATAGGTATGCTTGATTTTATTTTTGGTGATATGGTTTCCGAAGGGGAACGCATTGAAAAATATCGAAAAACTATCAGGGGGGTATCCCATCTTTCTCATCGGTTTCCAATGAAAACACGACCAGGAGATGCGGTTATCTTGACCCTTTCCACTGGACCTGAAATTCTAACGGAGAAAGCATTTATCTATTACACCACTGATCGAACTGATCCTGTCGGTAGTAAAGGGATCGCTCAGAATGGATATGTGATCTCAATGCAGAAGGGGAATGTTAATTGGAATATCCCTGAATGGGGTTATATACAGAGATACACCGGCATGATCCCGGCACAAAGAACGGGTACCATTGTGCGATATCGCATGAGTTCATTTTCACCCAATGGTGAAGAAATTTTTGCAGATGATGGGAAATATTATGCTTACTGCGTGGATGATTACACGGTTCCCCAATGGGCAAGAGAAGCTATTGTTTATCATATTATGGTTGATCGTTTTTCTCCGGGGAATGGAGAAGAATGGTGGTCTGTTGAGGATGTTGAAGATATTTATGGGGGAACCCTCAAAGGTATTCTTGAGCACCTGGATTATATTCAAAAGCTTGGCGCAAACACGCTCTATCTCAGCCCTCTTTTTCGCTGCAATTCTCATCATGGCTATGATTCAACAGATTACTATGAGATAGAATCCAGGTTTGGCACTAAAGAGGAATTCCATGAATTACTGGATGAGTTGCATCAACGGGGAATGAAATTCATCATGGATTTTGTTCCCAATCACTGGTCAAACCGGCATGAGACATTTCAAGATGCGATCAACAATCCCAATAGTGAATATCGTGATTGGTACAACTTCCGCCACTACCCGGATGATTATGAGTGTTTTTTCAAGGTAAGGGAGATGCCGCAGATAAATCTCAGGAATAAAGATGCGCGGAAATATATGATCGATGCTGCCTGCTACTGGGTGAATTTTGGAGTGGATGGGCTGCGCATCGATTATGCTATCGGACCCACTCCCGATTTTTGGGCAGATTTGCGGCGGGCGATCAAGAACACCAAACCTGATTGCTGGATTTTTGGTGAAGTGATCGATCCGCCAGATTCACAGCAAGCCCTGGTGGGGTTGATGGATGGGTGCCTGGATTTTCACTTGCTTGAGTTTTTGCGCAAGACTATGGGCGGTGAAGAATGGGACCTCTGCAAATTCAGTGCTTTCCTTGTGAAACATCTTTCTTTCTTCCCAACTGATTTCATTCTGCCTTCCATGTTGGATAACCATGATATGGACCGTTTTCTATGGATAGCTGGGAATGATATTCGCCGACTGAAATTGGGGGCTCTTATCCAATGTTTTTTGCCGAATCCTCCTTTTTTATATTATGGAACGGAGGTCGGTCTTTCACAGAATTGTGGAATTCGAACGGTTTATGGCGGGCATGGGCATCTGGGTGAAGCGCGGCTGCCCATGCTATGGGGAGAAAAACAAGATCATGAGTTGTACGAATATTTTCAGCAGCTATACCAACTGCGTAAAAATCTTGTTTTGTATAAGCACAGGGGAGTTTCCGTAAAGCATGTGACTTCAACGGAAATGATCCTTGATCTTGAAAACAATCCCACCATTGAACTGGTTATCAACATTGCGCAAGAAGATAAGCATTTTGATCTGGAGAATTCAACGTCTTCTTCATGGTTTGGTTCATCTGCTATTGAGATGAAAAAAGATCAGAAAAACCTTCATTTTGATCTGCCCCCATATTCAGGTGTGATTCTCTATTAAAGGATAGGCATCATGGCAATCTTCCATCAACGTGATAAAAATCCCCTGATCCATGAAAACGGAGCGACCTGGCTTTATTATGGGAAACGAGAGCCGGGATTGATCGGTGATTTCAATTTCTGGGATATCGAAAAGTCACTTCCCTTCAAACGAAATCAAAACGGAGCGTGGGAATTGCGCCTGTCGTTCCCCGGTGACGCGTATATCGAGTATGCCTTCTGCATAGATAAAAAAAGAAAACTTGATCCTTTGAATGAAGATAGAGTACAGAACGGATTGGGAGAATGGAATAATTATTTTTCCATGCCATCTTTTGAACGGACTCCATTTTTAATGGAGAGAACCGAGGGCGCCTATTTCAAGGCAAAGTCTCAGACCCTGCACGATCCGCTGCGGCTGGCGAATGGGAAACGCAAGGTAAATTTCTTCATCCCGCCTGGGGAAGGTCCATTCCCGCTGCTGGTTATTTTTGACGGACAGGAGTTCTTACGAAAAGGAAAGATCGTTCAAATTATTGAGACCCTGGTAAAGCTTGGCAAAATGCAGCCTGTTGCGATCGCACTGGTGGAAAATGTCTATCAGAATCGCTTTGTTGAATATGCCTGCAATGATGGGACGGTTTCATTTATCACCAGAAATGTGATCCCATCTGCTGCGGCTGTGATGCCGTTGATGAATGGAGAAGGTGCGTTCGGGATCATGGGCGCTTCGATGGGCGGATTGATGGCGCTCTATACTGCCCTGCTTGTTCCATCAATATTCGGAAAAGTGCTGTGCCAGGCAGGGGCATTCAAAATGTTCGGGGACGATTTTTCGATTTATGAATTTGTGAATGGCGCTGCTAGAAAAGATGTCGAAATATGGATGAATGTTGGGTGCTTTGACTTTTTATATAAAGAAAACTTGCGGATGAAGGAATTATTATCCAAAAAGGGATATGCGGTGGATTTGGTGGAGAACAACGGCGGACATAATTACACGACCTGGCGAAATTCCATTCACCTGGGTCTGATGAAGCTGTTCCCACCCCTAAAGAATAAATAGAAGAGGAATTAGTCATGGATATGAATATTCTGTTTGATGCAGTGATCGATGGAAATAAAGACCTTGTTGTTCGATCTATTCATGAATCGATTGAACAGGGCACAAATCCCGATGAAATACTTCAAGATGGAATCATCAGGGGAATGGCAGAGGTTGGGCGTTTGTTCGAAGAAGGGGAGTATTTTGTTCCTGAGATGCTGGTGGCTGCCCGTGCGGTGAAAGAGGGACTACAGGTATTGAAACCTTACCTTCAGATGGCAGATATCCAGCCACGCGGAAAGATAATCATTGGCACTGTTAAGGGGGATCTGCATGATATCGGAAAAAATCTGGTGTCAATCATGCTGGAAGGAGCAGGCTACCAGATCATTGATCTGGGTGTGGATGTGAGCACCGATCTGTTTGTGGAAAAAGCATTGGAAGAAAAACCGGATGTGGTGGCTCTCTCTGCTTTGCTGACCACCACCATGATGAATATGAAGAGCGTTGTGAAAGCCATCCATGAACAGGAGAGTTTGAAAGGGACGAAGATTATCGTGGGAGGTGCTCCGGTGAATCAGAGCTTTGCGGATGAGATCGGCGCCGATGGCTTTTCTGCGGATGCGAACCAGGCGGTAAAGCTAGTCGACCGGTTGAGAGGAAGCTAGCGCGTTTATCAGTCGTTGATAACTTGACATGACTTTATTCTTGGTTATACTCACCTCAGAATGTTTATCTGAGAGAGTGATGATGAAGAATAAAGACGACCTGATTTCACAAGATGTTTTTGATCACCTGGTGGATCTGGCAGCTTTTAAGCTGGCAGATGATGAAAAAGACTATCTGCACGAGCAAATGAATCATCAGTTGGATGCAATTCGAGAGTTAGAAGCGATTCCTTTGCCGGAGGAGCTTCCTGTCACCACGCATGGTGTGGAGTATGGAAAAGACGGGAAACCTGCCCTGCGCAAAGATGAATGGACAGCCTGTGAGAACACGAAAGAAATTCTCAGCCAGGCTCCTGACCTGGAAGATAACTATATTGTCGTTCCCGATATCCCGACCACGGAGCTGGAATGATGACAGACCTCAGCGCTTTATCTGCTCTGGAACTGGCAGAATTGGTGCGAACGCACCAGGTTTCTGCCGAAGAAGTGCTGGATGCGAATCTGGCACGTGTTGAAAAGGTCGATGGGTGCCCCGGTGCTCTGGATGCCGATCTTTCTCCTGAAGATGCAAACCGGGTGCATGCTTTTATCACACATACCAATGATATTGCCCGCCGGCAGGCTCGCGAGGTGGATGCAAGGATCGCCAACGGGGAAGCTGCCGGGCTTCTAGCTGGTGTTCCTTTCACTGTAAAAGATATCTTTTGTGTGCGCGGAACACCTTCCACGGCTGCCTCGCGTATTCTGGAGAATTTTGTAGCCCCCTATACAGCCACGCCGGTGGCACGCATGAATGCCGCAGGCGGGGTCATGCTGGGGAAAGTGAACCTGGATGAATTCACCTTTGGTTCTTCCAGTGAGTCTTCTGCTTTTCAACCCAGCCCGCGCAATCCCTGGGACCTTTCCAGGGTCCCGGGCGGTTCTTCGGGTGGGAGTGTTGCCGCGGTGGCAGCGGAAGAAGGCGCGCTTTCACTGGGCACCGATACGGCGGGCTCTATCCGCCAGCCGGCTGCTTTCTGCGGTGTGGTTGGGATGAAACCGACCTATGGGCGTGTATCGCGCTACGGTTTGATCGCATTCGGGTCATCTCTAGACTGCCCCGGACCGATCGCTCGCAATGTGAAGGATGCTGCTCTGATGCTGCAGGTTATTGCCGGAGCAGATAAAGCGGATGCCACCACTGCCGTAAAACCGGTGCCTGATTATTTGCAGGATATCGAAAAAGGTGTAAAGGGCATGCGCATCGGTTTATCTCCCGATTACTTCCGCATCACTTTCCCTGATCCGGAAGGTGGAGAATATGTCGAACAGCCTCTTCCGCAGGAGATCAGCGATGCAGTATATAAAGCCGCAGAGCATTATAAGGCGATGGGCGCCGAGATCATCGAAGATGTGCCCATGCCCAACACGCGCTTTGGCATCCCCGTCTATTTCGTGATCAGCCGGGTAGAAGCGGCTTCGAACCTGCACCGCTTTGATGGTGTAAAGTATGGCTACCGAACCAAAGAAGCGGTGCGCGATCTAACTGAAATGTACCGCCACTCGCGCGGTGAGGGATTTGGTTTGCAGCCCAAATTACGTATTTTGATGGGAATGTATGTCAGTGCGGCTCAATATTCTGAACAGTATTACCAGCGTGCGCTCAAGGTGCGCACGTTGATCCGGTGTGATTTCGAGCAAGCCTTTGACCCCAATGGAAAGTATAAATTGGATGCTTTACTTACCCCAACCACTCCAACACCTGCATTCGAGATGGCAGCCGTATATGGTGATTCGGTCATGATGCAGTATGCCGATCAGCTCACGGTGCCTGCCAATCATGCCGGTGTGCCGGGAATTTCAATTCCGGCGGGTTTTTCTGAAGATGGATTGCCGATCGGAATTCAACTGCTGGGAGCGGATTTCAATGAAGCGACCCTGCTGCGCATGGCGCGCGCGTATGAAATGACGACAGAGCAGGAAGACTGGCGTAAGAAAAAGCCTGCGATACTGGAGGGTAAATAATCATGAGTGTTGAATACGAAGCTGTTATCGGATTGGAAACCCACATCCAGTTGAATACCAAGACGAAAATTTTCTGCTCCTGTAAAGCGGATTCATGGGAAGACGCACCCAATACCAATATCTGTCCGGTGTGCACCGGGCTGCCGGGTGTGCTGCCGGTGCTTAATGAAAAAGTAGTAGAAAAAGCGGTGCTGTTGGCGGCTGCCATGCATGCCGAAGTACAGCCTCTCTCTTTCTTTGATCGCAAGAACTATTTTTATCCCGATCTGCCCAAAGGGTATCAGATCTCACAGTATGACCAGTCGCTGGCAAAAGGCGGCTATCTGGAACTGCCTGTTCCGGCTTCAGCGGATGCGGATGGCAAGGGATATATCCGCAAGGTGCGCATCCATAAATTACATATCGAAGAAGACGCCGGCAAAACCAAGAAAGAAAAGAACCGCCGTTTTGTGGATTTCAACCGCTGCGGCGTTCCGCTGGTTGAGATGGTCACCGAGCCCGATCTGCGCTCTGCCGATGAGGCGGGGCAGTACCTCATCCGCCTGCGCCAGCTGCTGCGCTGGTTGGGTATTTCAGAAGGAGATATGGAAAAAGGCAATCTGCGCTGCGATGCCAATGTCTCGATTCGGGAAAAGGGCAGCAGTATATTGAATACCAAGACCGAGATCAAGAATGTCAATTCTATTGATGCGGTCAAAGATGCCATCCGCAAGGAGATCGAGCGCCAGATCAGGGAAGTGGAAAAAGGAAATACCATTAAACCCTGGACTCTGGATTGGGATGATAATGCCGGTGTATTGCGCATGATGCGCTCCAAGGAGACAGAGGCGGATTACCGCTATTTCCATGAGCCCGATCTGCTGCCGCTGGAGATCAACGAGGAGTGGAAAAAGGAAATATTGAAAAATTTGCCGGAACTGCCATTGGAACGGCGTGCTCGTTTGATGACGGAAATGCAGATTCCGGAATACGATGTCGATATTCTTACCGGCGACTGCGATCTGGCAGATTATTTTGAAGAGGCAGTCAAGCTGTATAAAGGGGATGCCAAGAAGATCTCGAACTGGCTGATGAATGATGTGCTGCGCATGCGCAACGAGCTGGGTGTTACCATGGCTGAAATGAAGCTGACTCCCGCTTACCTCGCCAGTTTAGTGCGTCTCATGGATGAAGGAAAGATCAACATTACCACAGCCAAGAACCTGCTGCCCAAGATACAGGAGAGCGGCAAAGATCCGCAAACCCTGGTGGAAGAATTGGGATGGGCGGTGGTGAGTGATGATGCAGCGATTCGGGTTGTTTGCGAAAAGATCGTTGCGCAGAATCCCAATGAAGTACAGTCTTATAAAGATGGAAAAGAAAGTCTGATCGGCTGGTTCGTGGGGCAGGTGATGCGTGAAATGCGCGGGAAAGCGGATGCCAAGCTAACGCAGGAAATTTTACGTGAAGTATTGGGAAAATAGGAATTAGAAGGTTCATATCTCTTTGGAAAAGAAAGAGGTTCTGCTAGCCAGAAGAACCTCTTTTAAGATGAAATTTGGAATAGACTCATTATTTCTCGGGGAAGATGGTAGCTACAGATTCTCTTTCCTTGAGCTCCACATCCAGCACCAGCGATTCGGCGGGCGAATTGGGAGATTGCAGTTGTCTGAAGAGTATTTCTACCGATAAATTTGCTTTTTTATCGAGATTCTGGGCAATAGTGGTAAGCTGAGGGGTCATTTGGGTGCCGATCATGAGATCATCAAATCCGATAATTGAAAAATCCTCGGGCACACGCATATCGCTTGTTCTTAATCCATGGATAAGATAGGAAGCAATCTGGTCACTTGTTACGAATGCTGCTGTAATCTGTTTACCCAAGGAAGCAATTCTTTTACCCGTTTCGATGATGACTTCCGGCTGGACATCCGATTCAAGCACGAATTGATGCTTTGGATTTAAAGATAGCCCATTCTTTTTCAAAGTGTCACAGAAACCGGAAAAACGGTGCCGGATAACGCCGTTGTGTGTGGTTGGTGGACCGACGAATGCCATCTTGCGGTGTCCGTGATCGATCAGGTACTGTGCGGCAAGCTGCCCGCCTTTATAATCATCGATCCCAACATTGGATAACTGGCGTACTTTACTATAGCTATCGACGAATACCATGGGTACATCATTCACTCGATAGATATTTTCGATCTCATCATCAAACATCCCAAGCAGGATCGCACCTTCTACGCTCCAGGTACGGAGGCTCTGTGAAATATCTTGTTGTGACTTGAAGATGTTGATCATAATGTAATAACCGAGGCTCTGTACTTTTTGTATGATCGTACCGACGAGGGTGGCGTTGTGAGCGCTTTGCAGAGTGTTTTCGTTTTGTTCTCCGCGTAAAATCAGTGCAATAATTCTGGAATTACTCTTGGCTAGACTTCGCGCAGATGAATTGGGCACATACTTCCGTTCTTCGATGATCTTCTGAATTTGTTCAGCCTTTTCTTTGGATACTTTAGAGAGATTTCCATTGATAACATTGGAAACCGTCATCACACTTACCCCTGCCTCATGTGCAATATCTTTTAACGTTACCATCGAATTTGACATCCCGTTAGTTTATCATTAAACGTATAATACACGCTTTTATTAAAGTGAGCAATTAATATTTTGGAACTGTAAGAAAAATCAATATTTGCTCAGTATTCGATTGGTGACGATCAAGGAGGATTTTATGATTTCTGTGGAGATCTATCAATACTATTATAGGTTTTGCTGCCAAGAAAACACCGAAAATAGTGCAAATAAATCTTCCTAACTCTTATGTTTTCATTTACCATTGCTTATTGACAACGTTGAACGGAAATGATAAACTAAGACAGGTTTAGCGATAAACCAATATGCTAACCCATAATAAACCAGGAGGAAGAATATGAAGAAAGTTTTCCCAATTGTGTTCTTGCTGATGCTCGTGTTGAGTCTTGTTGCCTGTAATGGCAAGCCAACACCAACAGCAGCAACAACTCCCGAAATGTCGGAAAGTGCTGGAGAGACACTGCCAGTGATGGGGAATGTCATCCAGTATGATCCAAATCAGCCTGTAAACAATGGAGAAGACATTACGGTAGAGATGTGGTATTGGACCGGAGCTGCCAATATGTTCCAGGATTTAGCCGACCAGTATATGGCTATTCATCCCAATGTGACAATCACTCTCGTAGAAAATCCATGGGAAGATTACTGGACAAAACTCCCGCTGACACTCCAGGGCGAAGATGGTCCGGCAATTTTCAATATTCATAACAGCAAACATGACATCCTTATCAGTTACCTGGCTCCCTATGATGTCGCTGTTGAAGATTTGGAAGCCGAGTTTGTTGGAGCTTCTGGTCATGTAATCGACGGCAAGATTTACTACACCGATTATGGATTGATGACTGCGACCATGTACTACAATACAGATATGTGGGCAGCGGCGGGTCTGACGGATGCTGATATTCCGACCACCTGGGATGAGTTCCGCGAGGTAGCCAAACAACTGACCATCCGTGATGAAAATGGAGATCTGGTTCAAGCGGGGTTCAGCTACAATGGTGGCATTCAAGGTG
>JAAZNC010000028.1 GCA_012798455.1 Chloroflexota bacterium
ATCTCTATGTTAGACTCAATCCGGTTGCTTTACGCACCTCGATTGATCGTAAAGTAGATAAACTATGGGAACTATCAAAGTAACTTCTCTATCTGAGTCATCGTTACCTCCAAAGTAATCTTTTCTAATGAGGCACTACGCAACCTCTTGACGCAACCTCTTTATCCCTTGATCACCGCAACTGGACGCAGTCGAGCTACTTTGTCTACAAGTCCAGCCTTACTCACACATCCCACCACCTCATCAACATCCTTATAAGCTTGAGGAGTTTCTTCTGCCAGTCCGCTTAATGAACCTGCCATTACCTCGATCCCCTGCATTTTCAATTCATTGATAAGTTGTTCACTTCGCATCAGTTTTCGGGCACTTTTCCGGCTGTGCACCCTGCCCGCCCCATGACAGGCAGATCCAAATGATATCTGCATCGCATTATCTCTTCCTACTAACACCCAAGATGCCGTACCCATACTTCCCGGAATGAGCACGGGGTGTCCGATCGAGTGATATTGCTCGGGGACTAGGCTACTACCTACCGGAAACGCACGTGTTGCACCTTTACGATGCACACACACCTCTCTTGCCACATTTTCTACACTATGCTTCTCGATCTTTCCAATATTATGCGCTAAGTCATATACCATAGCTAAGGTTGGATTCTTACGTCTTCTCTTTAATACTTCTTCAAAAGCAATCTGAACCCGATATGCCATCACTTGGCGATTGCAGAATGCATAGTTGGCAGCACAATTCATGGCTGACAGATAAGCCTGCCCCTCTTTTGAATGCAGCGGTGCACAGGCTAATTCGCGGTCGGGCATAGTGTATCCATACTTTGATTGGACATTCTGGAGTTGCTGAACATAATCAGCACATACTTGGTGCCCCAAGCCACGGGAACCGGAATGGATCATGATACATAGACAACCTTCTTCCAACCCCATTACCTCAGCTGCTTTTAAACTAAAAATCTTGTCCACCACACTGATCTCGATGAAATGATTACCCGCTCCTAATGAACCAACCTGTTCTAGACCACGTTCTTTTGCTCTGATACTAACATAGGTAGGGTCAGCCTGCTTCATACAACCGTTATCTTCGGTACAGTTCAGATCTACTTGGTCTGCATATCCATTTTGAAGAGCCCAACCTGATCCTTGTGTCAGAATTGCATCCAAGTTCTTCATTGAAAGCCGAGGTAGACCACCTTTTCCTAATCCACTAGGGATAGCAGTATAAATACACTGCAGTAAATCCGCTAAAACAACACTGGCATCCTGCAATGTCACGTGCGATGCCATCAATCGCACACCGCAGTTGATATCATACCCGATCGCACCTGGTGAGATAGCGCCACCAGCAGTATCAGTTGCTGCTATTCCACCGATTGGAAAACCATATCCTTGATGAACATCTGGCATCACAACCACATTCCCCACCAACCCCGGTAAGAAGGTGGCATTGACAGCCTGCTCCAGAGAGAGATCTGCCAGACTGTGTTGGATGATCTCATGCGAAGCGATTATATAAACATCCCCCTTCATTCCAGTTCGATAACTGGATGGAATCACCCATTCGACTTCACCGGTTTTTTTTAGATCGTTGAAATTCATTCACAATTCCTATATATCAAACACGATATACGTGAAATACCTTCCGTCTTTTTCAACAATCTTCATCTGATGGTATGTCACAGCCTTAATTTCTCTCGTCAGTGTTTCCAATGAGTTTTGACGCAACAAACCACTCAACTTAAGATTCCTGATAGTTATTTGCGGATTGTCGTAAACCTCACCTTGCTGCAATCGAAATAAACACTCTGATAAAAAGCCTACCAATAATGTTTCCTTGTCTATCCCCTCTAGCTTGATTTTCTGTAAAGTGGCATTTGCACTTTCAGTCTGAACACCTGCCACAGCATACATCCCTTTTAATGCATGGCAAAACAATTCAGGCAGGTCTTTGCCATAGACCTTAATACATAGATCAGCGGTATGGTCAATTTCCACAAAATTCTTCTTCATCACGAGATCCTTGACTCTATTATACCCAGTACGACAGGTTCTCAAATTGTCGAGTAAAATAGGTAATTGTTTGGAGGAATCCATGGACTTTTCAGGAATACTGGTGCTTGTGCTGCGCGGGTTACTGGCGGTTGCCCTGGTTGCCTTTGTCGGGTTCTCTCTCAGTTTATTGTGGAAAGATTTGCAAGGGGAAAAGCCAAAAAAGAAGATTCACAAAAAAAGAGAACCCTAGTCTTTTTGGATTCTATCAACCATGTGAAAAACATAGGAGACGAACAATGAAAGAATCACCATTTCTAGCAGTCATAGGCGGCTCAGGGATTTATCAATTCCCAGCTTTAACAGAAATTAAAACCATTGAGATTGACACACCTTATGGAAAACCATCATCTCCACTTGTGGTCGGCATTCTGCACGAGAAAAAAGTTGCATTCCTGGCACGCCACGGTATTGGTCATATTTTTTCACCAACCGAAGTTAATTATCGCGCCAATATCTATGCCTTAAAAATGATCGGCGCGCACCGTGTGGTCAGCATCTCTGCCTGCGGATCACTACGTGAAGATTATGAACCGGGTCATTTCGTCATTCCCAACCAGTTATTCGATTTCACAAAACACCGTTCCAGTTCCTTCTTTGGTGAAGGTATGGTAGTCCATATTGGCAGCGCTGATCCATATTGTGATGATCTTAGAAAAAGCGTTATCAAAGCAGTAAAACAGACTAATACTACCGTCCACGATGCGGGTGTTTATATCACCATTGAAGGACCTCGGTTCTCCACAAAAGCCGAATCCAATTTATTCCGCGAATGGGGCATGTCCATCATTGGTATGACCGCCAGCCCTGAAGCATTTCTGGCGCGTGAAGCGGGGATGTGCTACGCCACCATGGCGCATGTGACTGACTATGATGTATGGCACATGACTGAAAAACCAGTAACGGTAGAAATGGTCTTGAAAGTGATGAAAAAAAACACCCATAACGCACAAACTGCCATCCAGAATCTGGTCGAGATCTTGCCCTCTGTTTCTCACTGCGAATGTTGGGATGCCTTGAAGAATGTTGTTCTGACCGACCCCAGGAGAATTCCGCAAGCGACCACAGAAAAGACCAGTATTCTTTTTGATTAGATCTAGTGAATCTCGCCAGATCTATTGATCAATGAAAGAGGAAAATTTGAATAAAAACCAGAAGCGGCTCATGGTGCTCGCGGCTGCTTTCTTGTTCTTGTACGCTGTCATCTTGACACTTTCTCCTGTTTTAAGATATCGCTCCTGGCAGGTAGACCTGCATTGGATACATTGGATTGGATTGGCGATCATTTCCAGCGGATTTTTCTTCCTCCAACATGTGGTATCGCGCTGTCGTAAGAATTACGATACTTTTCTCTTCCCGATCATCTATTTGCTTAGTGGCTGGGGATTGTTGACCATTTCGAGACTCAATAGTTATTTCGGATTGCGTCAGACCGCCTGGATCCTAGCAGCGTTATTGACAACCCTCTTCCTTGTGACCTGCAAAAGATCCATTGTACCTTATTTGGAGAAATATGCCCTGCTGGGGCTTATTTTGGGAATTGCGTTCCTGGCTGCTACCATGTTGTGGGGCAGTTTCCCAGGCGGGAATGGGCCCGCTTTATGGTTACGGATTCTTGGTGTCAATGTTCAACCATCAGAATTTCTAAAACTCCTCTTTATCATTTATCTTTCTGCCAAATTCGCCGGAACGCAGAAGGGGAACAGAAAATTTAAGACCATCATCCCTTCAATATTTTTTTTTCTGCTCATCAGTGCAATTCTGATCTGGCAGAATGACTTCGGTACTACCCTGATCTTTCTGTTGATCTATGCCACCTATCTATATTTTTACACTGGTAAGACCCGTGTCTTTGGTTTGATCGTTTTGTCATTTCTGTTACTTGCAGTGATCGGATACCAGTACTTTGATATCTTTTCAACTCGCATTTCTGCCTGGTTATTGCCATGGGATGATCCCACTGGAGGAGCCTACCAAGTAGTTCAATCGATTTTATCCATTGCCGCCGGTGGCATCATTGGAAGTGGACCCGGTTTAGGATTCCCAAATGTTGTGCCGCTGGCTCATTCGGATTTCATATTCTCCGCTATCGCAGAAGAAACTGGATTACTGGGAACATCCTGTTTCATCATCCTACTGGCGATTCTTTTATGGCGTGGATATAAAAACGCCCATTTTGCCCCTACTCCTTTTCAGGGTTACATTGCTGCGGGGGTGACGACTTATCTTATCACCCAGTCCATTCTCATCATTGGCGGTACGATCCGCTTACTTCCTATTACCGGAGTGACCCTCCCATTTGTATCCTATGGTGGTTCATCCTACATTTCCGTGTTTCTGGCGATCTCAATGTTATATTGTACAGATATACCTGCCCGATCAGGCAAGAAATCCACCCAATCACAGGGTCCGCTTGACAAACCTATAAAAGTATTGGGAACGATCTTCTTAATAACTTTCTTCATCATAGAATGCGTCCTGTTTTGGTGGAGTTACATCCAGGCAGATGGGCTACAAAATCGTTCGGATAATCCCCGGCTTATCTATGCAGACCAATACGTTCGCCGAGGGACGATTTACGATCGGAATGGCATTCCCCTGGCAATTACCGAAGGAGAAAGTGGTAGTTACTACCGCTACTATCTTTATTCCGACCTTTCCAATACGGTCGGCTTCAGTCATACCCGTTACGGTCGCTCGGGTATCGAAGAAAAGCTAAACGGTTATCTAAGAGGCTATGCAGGGTATCCGGCTACTACCATCTGGTTCAATCATCTCGTTTATGACCAACCTCCCACCGGGATAGATGTTCATCTCACGCTTGATCTGGATACCCAACAGCAGTTAGATGCGCAAATGGCTGCCTTCTTTGGTGCAGGTATTGTCCTCGACGCGGAAAGCGGAGAGATACTAGCAATTGCTTCTCATCCCTCTTTTGATGCCAATACACTCACTGATAATTGGAATGTCTGGAACAATGACGAAAGTGCCCCATTTCTCAATCGCGTGATGCAGGGCGCTTATCCCGCAGGTGGTATATTAACACCTTTTTTGATCACGCAAGAAAAATGGGATGAATTTTCCAATATGCCGCTTTCTAATGAAATATCGTCAGAAGAAGACTATTCTGCTTGTTTTCTCAGCTCGGAGGAAGATCCTACTTTCAGTGTTGCTCTCCGCAATGGGTGTAATTTTGCCTTGCTTAGCTTGTTAAGTGATCTATCCTCAAAACAGATTCAAGAGTACCTGACAACATTTGGATTTTTCTCGCATCCAACTCTCGGAGTACCGCTTTCAGAGGTAAATTTTAAAAGTGAAGTATCCCATCCCATCCAATATATAGTTGGAAACGATCAGATTCGCTTTTCACCATTAATGGTTGCAAAAGCAGCATCGCTTATCAGTAACAATAGCGAGAATATTCCCTTGAAATTGATTCTCGATCCAACCGAAGCTGTAATCGAATCTTCCTCGGGATCATTTCCCAATAGTTTCATCCTGCCTATTCAATTCTTGCTGGATGAATTCTTTCAACATGAGGGGAATGCTTGGTTGTTCAATGCAACTTCTTCTGATGAGAACGGCGTGTACCAATGGTCTATCCGGGGCACCTACCCTCAAGCAGGATCGAAAAGAACGATCATAGTGATCGTTCTGGAGAATGGCAGTGCTGAAAATGCGCGAGCCATCAGTACAGCAGTGTACGATTACATCCAAAAAAATCAATCCTGATTCACAAGATCAAGGAATTTGCGTTTCCCGACCTGCAATATCCCGGGGGTCGCCACTGCCGCCCAGTCACTAACCATTTCCCCGTTTAATGAAACACCACCTTGTTCAAATAATCGCCTTGCCTGGCTTTTCGAAGAAGCAAAGTTTGCCTGTATGATAACATCAAGTAAAGATTGCTCCGAGTTGATCATAAAAGTAGGAATATCATCCGGGATCTCTTTTTTCTGGAATTTCAGGATGAAATCTTGTTCAGCAACATTAGCTGCTTCTTTTCCGTAGAAGGTCTCCGTAACCTCATGAGCCAGTTTCATCTTGGCGTCGCGGGGATGGATCTCCCCAGTCTTCATTTCACTTTCCAATGTTTCCACCTGTAGTGGAGTCCAGCGGGTCACCAATCTGAAATAATGTGGCATGGCTTTATCCGGAATACTCATCAGTTTACCATACATATCCTCTGCGGTAGTGGTGATGGGGATATGGTTGCCGAGTGATTTACTCATCTTGATCTCGCCATCAGTACCAGGCAAGATCTCCAGGGTGATGGCAATATTGGGTTGTTTACCCAATGCAGTCATAACCTTGCGACCTGCCATCATGATATTGAAGAATTGGTCAGTTCCGCCAACCTGCACATCGGTATCCAATGCATAAGCATCATAGCCTTGCATAAAAGCGTAAAAGGTTTCATGTACATAGATGGGATCACCTTTTTCCCAGCGCAGTTTAAACTTCTCCCTTGAGAGGAACTGTTGCACAGTAAAATTCGATGCGATCTTGATCAGATCTGCGAAGTTTAACTTTGAAAGCCATTCCGAATTATGGCGAATTTCAGTTTTCTCCCTATCTAAAATACGGAAAGCTTGTTCAGCATATGTTCTGCCATTTTCCTCCACCTGTTCCGATGTCAGGATAGGCCGGGTGATATCTTTATCCGATGGATCACCGATCAAAGCGGTGAAATCGCCGATAAGAAAGATCACCTGGTGCCCAAGGTCTTGAAACTGGCGTAGTTTGCGCATGGTGACAGTATGTCCCAAATGCAAGTCTGCTTTGGTCGGATCGTAGCCGCAGTAGATACGCAGGGGACGTTTTTCTTTTTCCGCTTGAATAAGGCGAGCTTTTAGCTCTTGTGCCATAGATTGTTTAATCTCAGGATCACCGTATTCAGTTCCTTGCATCAATAATGCGACTTGTTCATCAATATTCACACGAACCTCCAACCAAAAAGTGAATTTTCAAAGCATTATACCAGCCCTTCAGCTTCTCTTAATTGATTTCTTAACTTCAAGCGAAATTTCTCATGCTATAATCCTGCTCAAGGGCGAAATGGAAACAGTATTGGTTTTAAACGCAAATTTTCAGCCGATCAACTTATGCAGTACTCACCGCGCCATTGGTTTGATCGTGCTTGACAAAGCCAGCCTGGTTTTGAACGGGCGTGGGATCATTCGTACAGTTAACAAAGAATATCCCAAACCTTCAGTCATCCGGCTGGAGTATATGGTACATTGCCCTCGTCCGCAAGTACATCTAACCCGTAAAGAGGTTTTCCGGCGAGATAACTATACTTGTCAGTATTGTGGTAAGAAAAGTGATGAACTAACCATTGATCATGTCATTCCAAAACACCTGGGGGGCACACAAAATTGGGAAAACATCGTCACCGCCTGCGCCAGGTGCAACCATCTCAAAGGTGGACGTCCCTTGGAGACAACCAACATGCATTTATTGCGTACACCACAAGCACCACCTGCATCGGCATTTTATATCTTTGGAAAGCACTTACCCCAAAACGTAGAATGGAAACCTTACCTAACAGGTTGGTAAAAAAAGGGCAGTCTACTTTTTGTAGACAGCCCTTTTTTCATCTCCACCAAATGCCAAACTTTGCATGTTGGAGGGTTTGTTTGTCCCATTGCTGGGCACTTATTATAGGAACTCTCCCACTATCGCCCAGATAAAAAGAGAACCAGGTTTAGTGACATCTCTTTTTATGATCACTCTTTTTCCCGTTCACCCAGTGAATGATCAAACATGAACAATGTATTTCCCTTATCCCCAATCATCTTGAGGGTTTCCAGAATTTCACTAGCATTCTTTTCTTCTTCGACTTGTTCATCGACAAACCAGTTAAGAAAAGATTGGCTGGCAAAATCCTTGTCCCTCACCGCAATATCGTACAGCAAATTGATACGAGCTGTAACTTCTTGCTCGTGTTCGAGTACCATCTTGAATATCTCTTCAACTGTCCCAAATTCCAACGGCGGTTGGTTGATCTGTTCCAGATTGACCTTTTCACCACGGTCATTGATGTATTCGTAGAACTTCATGGCATGTTCAAGTTCTTCTTCTGCCTGCACCTTCATCCAGTGGGCAAAACCCTTTAGACTATTGATCTCAAAATGACTTGCCATGGACAAGTATAGATATGCGGAATACATTTCATGCATGATCTGTAAGTTCATTTCCTTCGCTAGTGTTTTACTGAACATCTTTTTCTTCCTTTTCAATTTTTCATTTAATTGTAAAAAGGCTGATAACAATATTCTATTGAAGAATTATTAATCCTTTTTTTCTTCTTGATCTTCTTCAACACTTTCAACACCTTCGCTAGTCTCTATTATCATCGCCTGCTTCTTAAATTTCTTGTGGCGGATAACAAGCATAACAATAGCAAATATCATTACTACCAACATAGCCAACTGATTGATATTGACCTCACCTACCAAGGAAGAATCGATGCGCAAGAATTCAAGCAAGAACCTCCCAAGGGGATAGACGATCAAATAGGTTAGCAGCAAATCACCCGGGATAAGTTTGTCTTTACGAATGCGTTCTAACACCAGCAACAGGAACATATTCATTAAGTTCCATAACGATTCATATAGGAACAGGGGATGGTATGTTTCGTATTGGATATAATCCGGTAGACGATTTGCCACATCGATATGGATTGCCCAGGGTAGATCAGTTGGAGATCCATACAATTCCTGATTGATGAAATTGCCCCAGCGCCCAATTGTCTGTGCCAATGCCAGACCGGGGACAATCACGTCCGCCCACGTAAAGAAATTCATTTTTTTCTTGCGGCAGTAAATGATCAATGCAACAACTCCACCCACAATGGCACCAGGGATGCCCAATCCACCTTTTCTAATCTTTAATATCTCGATGGGATTGGAAAAATAATAATCTACTCCGGCGCCCATTGATTTGGAGGGGGTGAATACGTGCCACAGGCGAGCACCAATGATACCGGCAATCAATAGCCATGGCACCACATCCCATACGACCTCAGAATCAAGCCCGCGGTATTTTGCTTCTCTGATCGAGAGCCATAATGCTGCCAGAGCCCCGACCATAATGATGATGCCATAATAATAGATATAAACGGGACCTATGTAAAAGCCATCTGACATTTTTATTTCTCCTTATTAATTGAGTTTGTCGTTTTATACACTTCCAAAATACGTTGAAGTGCCGTGAAATTAGCCAGAATCGCAAGAACCCATAGTGATATCTTCGGGTAAGATACCAAGATGCCCGGAACCAGCACCAAATAGCGCTCCACGCGTGTCATGAAACCAGCTTTTACATCCAATCCGATACCCTGTGCTCTAGCACGAGTATATGATACCAGCACACTACCGGCAGCCGCGATGAAAACAAGTAAAATTCCGAGTGGATCATCCTCGCGTAAAAAAAAGACCAATAACCCCAGGTAGATTACCAGTTCAGAATAGCGGTCGCTCACTGAATCTAAAAACGCACCAAAAGGAGTGATCTCTCCAGCAACCCGCGCTACAGCACCATCGAACGCATCCAATGGACCTATCAGTAAAATAAGAATTCCGCCTACCAATAGGTTCCCGCTTCCAATAAATGAAGCGGCTATAAAATTCCCTGCCAGACCAATGAACGTGATCTGATTGGCTGTGATGCCCATCTTATATAAGCGCCGTCCAGAAGCTTCTAGAAAGTTTTTGAATAAAGTGCGCAGCCGTTCTGTGAAAGTCATGCAATCTCCAGTAATGCCGTCATCGTTCAATCCTAACTTTACCTGCATATCCTGTCAAGAAAATCAATAATCCACCACGCTATCTTCATCATCTGGCATCACTTCCCGTTCTTTACCGCCCCCCTCCGGTGGACCAATGATACCCATTTCCTCCAATTCATCCATCAAGTGAGCTGCCCGTGGATATCCGATCCTTAGCTTACGTTGTAATAAGGATGCACTGGCTCTACCTTCATCCCTCAGTAAGGAGATAGCTCTTCCGATCAATTCATCTTTATCATCACCTCGATTGGTAACAAATTTCTCCCAAGGAGGGTCATCAGTTGTGTATTGATCAGGGGGAATAATAGAATTCCAATATTCAAGTATGGTCTTTATCTCAAGATCATCCACCATCACTCCTTGAATGCGTTTTGGAGCACCATTTTCCGGATCGAGGAAGAGCATATCTCCCTTCCCTAACAACGTTTCTGCACCGTTCACATCCAAGATCACACGTGAATCAACCGAGGATGCCACCATGAAAGCAATGCGCGCCGGAAAATTAGCTTTGATCAGACCTGTGACAATATCGGTGCTTGGGCGTTGGGTAGCCACCACCAAATGAATGCCGGTAGCACGCGCCATCTGCGCCAACCGCACCAGCCTGCCTTCAGTTTGCTCGGGTGCCGCCGTCATCAGACTTGCCAGTTCGTCAATGAAGATAGCAATCTTGGGTATCTTCGGTAATCCGCGTCTGCCAACTTTTTCGTTGTATATCTGGATATCACGCGCATTGAGTTCTTCGAACATTCTGTAGCGGTGATCCATTTCAGCCACTGCCCATGCTAACACAGCCAACATACGGTTGACATCTGTCTCAACTTCTCCGATCAAGTGTGGTAAGCCATTAAAGACAGCCAATTCTACCAATTTGGGATCTAGAATTGCGATCTTCAAATCAGCCGGAGCATTACACATTACCAGACTAGCGATCAACGCACTGATGCATACCGATTTTCCAGAACCGGTCGTACCAGCAATAAGCAGATGTGGCATTCTAGTCAAGTCTGCCGAAATGGGATTTCCCGACACATCCATCCCCAGCGCTAGTTTCAGAGAAGATTGTAATTTTTGAATTGATGTGCTTCCCAGAATACTCTTCAACCGCACCTTGCTGCTGTAACGATTGGGAACCTCAATTCCCACAAATGAATATCCTGGAATAGGTGCCTCAATACGCAGTCGTTCAGCTCCCAAAGTCAGTGCTAGATCTCGTTGTAAAGAGGAAATCTGAGAAACACGGATCTTTTTCTTGCTCAGCTCACCTTCTTCATTGGTCTTATCAATATAACCGGGTTCCAGTGCATACTGAATGACAGTCGGTCCAATACGATACCCTACTACACTAGCAGGAATACCAAATTCGTTGAAAGTTTTCTCAATCCGTTCTGCATTTTGTTTAATATAACTTTCATCGGTTGTAGAGGCTTTTTGATCGAAAAGGATAGAAAGCGGAGGTAGATCGGCTACGGGAGGGGTATCAATTGACGACCTATCCTTTAGATCAGTTTCACTGGTGTGTGGGCTTATCGGTACCGTTATATGATCGGGTTGCTCCTCAGTAATAGAGTAAGGATATCCTCGGGATATGGACTGTTTTTCCAACCTGGCAATGATCTTGCGTAAAAATCCCGTTGCCATTAGGAACGAGATTATTGCAATCAAAACGAAAAAGATAGAACAGATCGGCAAGGGTAGAATGGAACTACACATTTTTGCGATTCCCCATCCGATCACTCCCCCATCACTGCCTTCTGCAGCACGCACCAGAGAATTCCCGCCCAGAATCGATAAAAATCCCAGGGTGGTAAAAAAACATAATTCCAGATAAAGCAGACGTTTCAGATTGATGCTTGGAAAACTTTCAACTCGCCGAAAAAGGACTAATACTCCAATATAGAACAGAAATGCCAGGAAGAAGACCGTGCCCCATCCGAATCCTTGTTTAATGGTATCCACCAGGGAGTTCAATGCTCTTCCCTGGGATAAACTGAAATAACCCAAAAAAGAAATGACCGCCCCTGAAATGAGCACAATACCGAGAATATCCTTGATAAAACGTTGAAGATACTCTGCTAATTTCAGAGAGTGATCGGTGTGTTTCTTCATAGGATATTAATCATAATGCATTCTATTGAAGTCGACTAATGAATCCCAAACTCAACCGGCGATTTTCCACATCAATCGCTTTGATCGAGACTACCATCTTCTCTCCAACTTTCATTTCGACTATGGAAAGTGACAGGTCCTTGGATTGGATATCCGAGATGTGCACTAAACCCTCAATGCCATTTTCGATCTCCGCAAAAACGCCATACCCTACTACTCTAGTGATGGTCACCGTGATCACATCACCTACCAGGTACCTTTCACCAAAGTCATACCATGGATTAGGCAAGAGTTGTTTAATACTGAGAGCAATGCGCATTTTCTCTTTATCAATGGATATCACTCGAGCCTGAATGACCTCACCAATGTGAACAATCTCAGAAGGATGGTGTACCTTCCCCCATGATAGTTCAGAAAGGTGAACTAATCCTTCAATACCTCCCAGATCGAGGAAAACTCCAAACTTGGTGATGTTGGTAACCTCGCCTTTTACCACACTTCCAATATCTAGATCATCAAAAACATCCAATCGACGACCCGGTTCTTTCTCAGCTGCCCGTTCGGAAAAGATTAATTTCCCTTGTCCCTTGTCACATTCAATTACTTTGACCTTTAAATGCTGTCCAACTGCTTCCTTCAATGCCTGATATCGTTCGGGGGTCGATTGGATTCGGGATACCTCTTTTAAATGCGAATTGGGGATGAAACCCTTGAAATGATCCCCTTTTACCAGAAGACCTCCTTTGTTGAATCCGATCACTTCAACCTTCAAGATTTCATCGTCATGAAAATATCTTTCCATTAAAAACCAGTCTATCTCAGATATTTCGTTCGTCTCATTCGAATTTGCCTGATCACCGCCAGCGGAGTTAGGATATTTGTTAGCACTTTCGAGCAATGAATTCCACCATGCATCATCCAGAATTGGTACGGAGTCTTGATTTTGACTATTATTCTTCTTTAAGTCCATTTTCCCTCCTATTGTAGACCCTGTAGGTAAAGTGATTCGATTTCAATCAGCTTTTTTGCAACCAAAGTGATAGCAATGCGCTGTTTGCGATATAGATCCGCTTCTGATAGAGATAATCGTTTGGCGATATCTCTCATTTTCATATTCTCATTAAACTTAAAGTCAAGGATATTATATAGCAACCAATCATTTGTATATTGCCTTTCTCCTTGTGGTCTCAATGAATTAATCGCTGATTGTAATATCTCACGCAGAGTTTTGGTTAATGTCTCACCACTTTCGTCTGCTTTTTTTTGAACAATATTCAATTGCAGCAATATATTACTGCTTAATTTGGGTCCGCCCCATAAGTGAGAAAGAGCATCTTTGGTCCATTTATTCAGAAGATCTTCATTTTTCAGGTTGATCTCTGTATTCATATCCACAAAACGACCGGCAGCCAGTAGATTTTGCATTTCATCCATTTGTGGAGTCAAAACATCCAGCGAGAGAAGCATTTTTTGCTGTTGCTGATAATCAACAATAGCGGTGCGTAGTCGGCGCAGCATCAAGTGGATAGCACGGTTCTGCTCCGCATCCCCTCTCGGCTCATGAATGTGATCAAGGGCAATGAATCCTAGAATCTTTTTTGCATTTTTCGCATCATCAGGGTTTTTAATTGGGAGCAGCACCAATCCATTGACATGAATGAAAAATTTGTCATCATCTTCCTTATCGAGTACTTCTTCGATTTTGCCTGCCCTTGTAATGATCTCATCTACATCACCCAACTTGACCACTGTTTCAAGTTCTCCATTCGGTTTAAGAAACAGAACAGCCCTGATAGATCGTAACCGGTCACAGAGATTCGCCAGGATGATCTCAGCAAACTGATTGAAATCATTTTTCGTGAATAATCTCTCTTCCAAAGAGTGGATCCTTTTTAACTCTTCCAGATCCTTCCCGCGAAAGAGAATTCGCTCCAATTTTGGGAAAAACAGAGTATAGAGATGTTCAAATAAAACAATGGTAGCCACCATCGCTAGAATCTCCAGCATAGCGAGATCTCTTCCCAGCATCACACCAGCACGGCGAATAAGCGTGGTGATGCCTAGCGTTAAACTGGCTGTCAATGGTCCACGGAAGATCCAATGAAGAATTCTTTTCTTGATTTCTCTATCTGGGATCGAAAAGCCAAAAAAAGAAATAGCATATGTCATACCGATGATAAATGCCCAGCTTCCCAGGTAAAGGATAGATGATAATAACCAAAAGGTCATTGAACTGAAGAATCCGATGGATTCTTCGAAAATAAAATAAGGGAATAATCCCGAAAGCAATCCTAGAGCACTTCCTACCAGGTAGATCATCCTTCTTTTACTGGTCGGAGAATTGGTGCGTTTAATGGCACGGAAAAAATTATAAATCGAAAAAGCGATCGAAACAAAGAAAAACGCCAGATATAGATTCATAACAAATGTTCTATGAAAGAAAGGTGCGGGGGCCTGATCCGTTACCAAGTCGCCCAATAATTCATTTCTCAAGAGCAAAACAGAAAGTCCAGCACTAATAAGCAACATAAAAATTCCGACAATCTTTCGTTTTCCCATACTGGGTTTACCGGTCATCGCTAACAGTGCATCGGAGAAAATGAAATACAAGGTAGGAATGAAAATCAACCCGATCCAATGCACCTTCAAAATCGGCAAAAGGACGATTTCATCTGTGATGATGGAACCAAAAGCATCTGCGCCAAATATCAGAATCAAAACGAAGAGAATAGCGGAGAAGATATTTGTCAATCGATCGCGAATTTCGAAAGTCAAAGAATATAGAAATAAGGAAAACGCGGTTACCGCCAGACCGGCGGTTAAAACATCGCTGGTTGCACTAAAAATAGCAGTTAGTCCATTGATCGAATTTATACTATTCATTCAAATTCCCCATCAGGTTATCTGATTAAACGCGCAAAAAATACCACGATATCATTATTTTCATAGTAATAATCGTTATATCCACAAAATTCATAACCCAACTTCTGAGCCATAGAAATGGCAGGGTAGTTCTTAGAGCTCATTTCCAGAGTGATCCGTTTATGTCCACGTTCTTCTCCCCATTCCATCATGGCTTTGATTAGAGATGTTGCCACTCCCTGTCTACGCCAGCGTTCATGTACTACCAGATCCTTGATCCACACGTTGGAAGTGGTTTGGATGGAAGATGATGAGATGTACCCGATAGGCACATTATCCACACAAGCAACTAACAAAACCGAGAGTTCTTTCCAGTGTTCAAGTAAATTATTGATGGAACGTGGATAAGATAATTTCATTAAACGTGGAAGTTTCATCTCCCTGAAATGGACGGATATTTCTTTTTCACTGATATCCTGATCCATTTGCCATACGGTCTGGGTTTCAATGGCATGCTTGAAGTTGGATAGCACCGAAAAATCAGGGGATACTGCTGGACGAATCATAACCTCTGCCAAATTAAAACCTCTCTTTCATAATACAACTTTAACCTCAATTACGCATGGTTGAAAGAGGTTATTTTGATTATCCGAGACTACGATACGCAATTCATATAACCCTGGTTGAAGCTGTTCAGTATTCCAGTTCCCACCTAGTTCACTTTCGATCACTACTTTGTTCCCGGCTGCGATCGGAATCCATTCTTCGCGTCCTTTCAAACGATATTCATATTTATAGAATCCCATATTAGGAACATTAATGGTTCCCGATAAAGGAACCGATCCACTAACTTCATTTCCTGATACAGGAGAAAGCCATTCAATCTGACCGGGAATACAGCCTGTCATAGCCACGGCAGTTTGAGTTTGTTCCAATCCTTCCGGGGTTTCTTCCATTCGCAGCATCGCCTGAAACATGTCAGTTGGAGTCGGTAAAATTCCCACAGTGGGAGTTGTTAATGTATAAAGCCCAGGATAGTGGGCAGATGCTACAGAAACCAAGATTACCTGTCCAACGAATAAAACCAAAATGATTACCAATAAAGTTGCGGTGGAATTGATCTTTTTTTGAACTATTTCTTTTTCCAAGCTGAATGCTGATTTCCGTTTTAACTGAAGTGCGCCTGCCAAACGTCCTGCCAGTACTAATGCCAAGACGAGCAATAGTAAATAGATACCCCCTTCAAATTCCTTCAGGAATTTTAATAGCTCGATCATGTTCACACCCGTAATGGGAACATCCCACTACATATTCGCTAATAAACCTCGGATGATGGTCTCCAATTTTGGAGCGATTGCTTTTCCAGCTTGCAAGACCTCTTCATGGGTAGTGACGGTACTGCCGTCAAGATTGGCTTTATTGCTGATGCCCGAGAATCCCAATACTTGAATGCCGGAATGAACAGCCACGATAACTTCCGGTACAGTAGACATACCCACTGCATCTGCCCCGATCAATCGCAAAAAGCGTAGGTCAGCAGGAGTTTCAAATGACGGCCCTGCCAAACAGACATACACACCCTCGTGAACGTCAATGCTTTTCTCATTGCAAACCGTCAGGGTCTTTTCGATCAATTTCTCATCATAGCAACGGCTCATATCTGGAAAACGCGCTCCAAATTCATCCAGGTTGGGACCACGTAAAGGATTTTCACCACCCATCGACATTAATGACAAATGATCGGTAATGATCATTACTTCTCCCGGTTTGTACTCAGGATTGATTGCTCCGGCTGCGTTAGTCACGATCAATTTTTCGATACCCAGTTTTTTCATCACGCGAATCGGGAAACCAATCTGGCTGATAGGATATCCTTCATAATAATGAGCCCGTCCCTGCATGATCAGTACGGTGGTCCCTTCCAGATCACCTATCACCAGGCGTCCCTTATGTCCTTGAATGGTCGAAACAGGCCAACTCGGGATATCTTTGTAATCAATAAAATCAGCCGGTTTTACAGATTCGGCAAGATCGCCCAATCCAGACCCCAGGATCAGACCAACTTTGGGATTTTGTTTCGTTCTCTTATGGATCTCATCTACCGCTGCATTGATCTGTTCTACTTTAATAAATTCGCTCATGCTTTCACCTCTTTATCGAAATCAGATTCAGATTATAACAAGCAAATATCACTTGCTGGGAACACAATCAATCGACCAGATTTTCCCAGGTTGCAATGATATGTTCCACATCCTCGTCATGTATCCAATAATGGGTCACCAGACGGACCTCGCGTTCACCGGAAAAACCGATCAAAATCCTTTCTTCTTCCAATCTTTCTTTTAAGACATCAAAGTTGGGGAAAATATCTTCAGCCACCTCTAAGAAAACCATATTGGTCTGGGGCTTTCCTTTGGAAAGAGAGAACCCTGGAATCTTGGAAATGGCATCTGCCAGACGGGTAGCACGTGCATGATCTTCTTCCAAGCGTTTCGTCATCTTGTCTAATGATACAATTCCAGCTGCTGCTAATACTCCTGCCTGGCGCATTCCACCGCCCAGCATTTTTCTCAAACGACGAGCTTTGGTGATGAAATCTTCTGACCCGCACAAAACTGAGCCGACCGGGGCGCACAATCCCTTACTTAAGCAAAAAGTAACTGAATCCGCCATAGCAGTCAATGCGTCCACTGGACAACCGAGAGCTACGGCGGCATTGAAAATACGTGCTCCATCAATATGGAGAGCAAGTCCTTTCTTTTTCGCCAACGCACTCAACTCCCACATATACCCTGAGGAGATCACCAAACCACCACATTGATTTTGCGTATTCTCTACTATGATCATTTTGGTGCGCGGTTCGTGGATGTCCGTTCCCCGCACAGCTTGTGAGATCATTTCCAAATCCAGAGTGCCGTCTTTCTGGTTAGGGAGAGTATTAGCAAATATTCCACCTAACGCAGACATACCACCCACTTCATGTAAAAAGGTATGTCCATATTGCCCCATGATCACCTCATCTCCCCGCTGGCAGGTGGTCAAAATTGCCAGTAGATTCCCCATCGTACCGGAGGTTACGAATAACCCCTGCTCCATACCCATCAAGGCAGCTGCTTTCGATTCCAATTGATTGACCGTTGGATCCTCTCCATAGACATCATCTCCTACTTCTGCTGCTGCCATAGCAGCACGCATTTCATCCGTAGGTACGGTCACTGTATCAGAACGCAGATCAATGTATTTCATCTTATTTTCCTCGAGAGTCTCCATTAGGTAAGTTCATTCAAAATTTGTTGCAGATCATCCGGCAATGGAGCGCTGAATTCCATGGGCTCGCTGTGATCGGGTATCCGGATAGTAATAGATCGGGCGTGCAGGAATTGGCGGTGGAGCGGCAGAGAAGGATATTTATGTCCATATATAGTATCTGCCACCACTGGGCAGCCTAAGTATGCCATCTGCACCCTAATTTGATGGGTGCGTCCAGTAAATATCTTCACCTCCACCAGTGTGTGATTCTTATATGAATGGATCACTTTATATTCTGAAACCGCAGCCCGGCCCCTTCCATTATAAGCAACTGCCATTTTCTTGCGTTGGGTTGGATCACGTTGAATGCCTGTTTCAATCCTGCCAGTAGGTGTGGGAGGACATCCATCCACCAATGCCATATAAATCTTGTTCACTTCTCGAGATTTGAATTGTTCCTGCAGATAATGATGGGTTTTTTCGTTTTTCGCCACCAGTAAGACACCAGAAGTGTCGCGATCGAGCCGGTGCACAATACCAGGTCTTTGCACACCACCAATCCCCTGCAAAAAGGGTGCATGTGCCAATAGTGCATGCACCAACGTTCCGTTCTGATGTCCATTCGAAGGATGTACCACCAATCCTGCCGGTTTATTTACCACAATAACGTTCTCATCTTCGTAAAGAATATCAAGCGGAATGGCTTCGGGAATGATGGTTAAGGGTTCTGCCGGAGGGATGGTAATCAAAATAGAACACGGTGATGGTAATAAGGTACTTACTTTATCAATCGACTCACCATCTACTTGAATATAACCACCCCTAATAAGATCCTGGATTCTGGAACGCGACAAATCACTTAATTGTTCCGCCAGGTATTTATCCAGACGTTCCGGTATCTTGTTGTCGAATTTAATGATAAATGTTCGATCCTGTTCTGCCATAAGTTTATGCGGATTTGGGAGAATTCTTCTTCTCCTCCTGCCATAAAGCGATTAGCATTACCGCTACTCCGACCGTGATGGAGGCATCGGCAATATTAAAAACGGCGAAATTACCAACCGATATGAAATCTGTTACATGCCCAATCTTGACACGGTCAATCAAATTGCCAATTGCACCACCCAATTCCAATCCGATCGCACTGCGTAACCACCAATTTTCCCCTGCCAAACGGCTGTAGAATATCAGAATCAAAATGACCACAACCAGCGGCAAGAAGGTGAAGAGCAAACCCATCCCCTGAAACATTCCAAATGCCACTCCTGTGTTATACCAGTGGACAACCCGCGCATAGGGCATCAGCCATTCCCAGGGGGTCCATACTTCCCCATAATTCAGATTCGTCCGTACTAGATTCTTGGTATATTGATCCAGGATGATGATGATCCCTGCCAGGATTAATAAAAATAGATAGGATTTAATAATCTTTTTCAAATGATTCCTCCAGAGTCAAGTCATTTGATTGTAATAGAAAAACGCATTTCAGTCTAACACCACCTTATTGACTTTCTAAAATTGAGTACAATAACCTTGGTTTGGGTATATCACACAGCAATGAAGGAGCGAGCATGAAAACAGTCAATTGGCGTGAAGAATTTCCGGCAGCCATTACCGTCACGGATAAAGATGACATTATTATAGAGATGAATCAGAAAGCCGCGGATCTTTTTTCCAAAGATGGCGGCAAAGCCTTGATCGGAAAGGATCTATTGGATTGCCACTCCCATCTTTCGCAAGAAAAGATCAAGAAAATTCAGGCAGGCAAGAATCCCAATATTTATACCATCCAGAAGAATGATATAAAAAAAATGGTGTTCCAAGCACCCTACTTCGAAAACGGCAGGTATGCGGGATTGGTAGAGATAAGTTTCGAATTACCCGCTGAAGTCCCGCATTTCAACCGGGATATGCGATAAAGAAAAGACCGACCAGTTTGGTCGGTCTCTCTTGTTATTTTTAGCTTTTCTTTGTCAACCAGATAGTCACTTGTTCCCCATCGAAATCATCACTGGCATTCGGCAGGATATGCGGTTGGTCTTCCGATGTCATCTCAACCGTCAGAGTCTCTGCCATCACATAATCGCGATACTGCTCGATGGCTTGCTGTAATTTCTCAGATGCGCTATAAGCCAGGGTGATACGATCGGCGATTTCAAAACCAGCCTGCTTGCGGGCTTCCTGCACCCGGCGGATGAATTCACGCACCAGTCCCTCATTGACCAGTTCCTCATTCAGGGTAGTAACCAATGCTGCCAGGTAGGCTCCTTCCGAAGCTACTTCGAAACCCTCTTTGGCTTGAATATGGATCTCCACTTCATCGGGATTGATCTCGTATTCTGAACCTGCTACTGTTACTTTGAAAGATCCCCCACTCCCTACTTTTTCCGCGATCTCTTCCGCGTTCAACGCCAGGATGGCATCTTTGATTTGAGGGAAATCTCCTTTGTATTTCTGTCCCAATTGTTTGGGTAGTGGCACCAGGTCATAGGCAACCGCCTCATTTGCCGCACTCAGTAAGCGTACTTTTTTTACATTGAGCTCATCTTCCAGCAATTCGGCATATTTTTCAACAATACGTGGATCATCGGCTGAACTCAATGCAAATGCAGCTTCAGCCAGCGGTTGGCGCACTTTGATACCCGATTTATTGCGTGCAGCATGCCCCAAAGAAACCAGCTTCATGACCACTTCCATCTCATGATTCAACGTTGCATCGATCAAGGCTTCATCGAAATCAGGCCATTGGGTAAGATGTACAGATTTCTCGGCATTGGCATCAACGGAAAGCACCAGGTTCTGATAAAGAACTTCAGCCATATAAGGCATGGATGGTGCAATAAGTTTGCTGATAGCCGCCAGCGCTTCATATAAGGTGGCATAAGCTGCATATTTATCCTCATCCGATTCGCTCTTCCAAAAACGTCGACGGGAACGCCGCAGGTACCAGTTCGATAATTGGTCTACAAACTGCTCGACCGGACGCGTGGCATTGATCACGTCATAGTTTTCGAATGCTTCCGTCACGTCCTTGATGAGAGTATGCAGTTCCGACAGTATCCATTTATCAAGCGCAGAATATTCAATATGCGTCTTGGTCGCATCCGGCTGCCAGTTATCCAGATTGGCATAGGTGACAAAGAAGGAATAAGTATTCCACAAGGTCAACGTGAAATTGCGAATTACTTCCGAAACCAGATTGGCAGAAAAACGCCGTTCCTGTCCCGGCGGGCTGGCGGTATATAAATACCAACGCATGGCATCCGCCCCATTCTGATCGATCACCTCCCACGGATCGACTACATTGCCTTTGGATTTGGACATCTTTTGCCCATTCTCATCCAGGATCAATCCGAGACATAATACATTCTTAAAACACTTTTGATCAAACAATAATGTTGAGATGGCATGCAATGAATAGAACCACCCGCGCGTTTGATCGACCGCTTCGCAGATATAATCTGCCGGGTATTGTTCCTTGAATTCCTTTTCATGCTCAAATGGATAATGCCACTGCGCCACCGGCATAGATCCCGAATCGAACCATACATCGATCAATTCCGGGACCCGTTGCATCTTGCCATGACATTCAGGGCATTCGAGTGTAACCTCATCCACATAAGGACGGTGCAGTTCCAATCCGGTCAGGTCGTGACCGACCAGGCTGGATAATTCCTCTATGGAACCCACGCAGGTCTGCAAACCACAATCCCGGCACTGCCACACTGGTAATGGCGTACCCCAAAAACGTTCCCTGCCCAATGCCCAGTCGATATTGTTCTCCAGCCAGTTCCCGAAGCGACCATTCTTGATATGTTCGGGATACCAATTGATCTCGTTATTCAACGCCACCAATCGGTCTTTCTTTTCACTGGTACGGATATACCAAGTTGGACGGGCATAATATAGCAGAGGAGTATCACATCGCCAGCAGAATGGATAAGAATGTTCGTGCTGCTCAACTTTAAAGAGCAATCCACGCGCATTCAAATGATCAATGATCAACGGATCAGCATCTTTCACATATTTCCCAGCCCAATGATCAACCTCCTTTATGAAAGTACCATCCGGTTTGACGGTCATCAGTAAAGGTAGATTTTCCTGATTGGCTACGTTCATATCGTCGGCACCGTATGCCGGAGCGATATGCACCAATCCAGAACCATCTGCGATAGTTACAAAATCTCCCAGTACCACATAATGAGCCGGTTTATCCACTGGCAAGAAAGTGAATAGCGGTTGATAGCGTTTTCCTTTGAGTTGTTTGCCCTTAAAACGCTCCAATATGGTAATTTTTTCATCACTGAAGACCTTCTCCACCAACACTTCTGCCAGGATCAGTTTTTCGGTCGTGTTGCTCTCACCATTGGTCAGATTTCGTTCTACCTTGACATAGGTGATATCCTTCCCGGCTGCCACAGCGACGTTAGCCGGTAAAGTCCAGGGTGTGGTTGTCCAAACCAGCAAAGAGGTGTCTTCTTCGTCTAACAGTGGCATGCGCACAAAGATAGAGGGTTCACTTATATCATGGTACCCAAGAGATACCTCATGATCCGAAAGAGGAGTTCCACAGCGTGTACAGTATGGCACAACTTTGAAGCCCTGATAGAGCAATTCTTTATCCCAGAAGTTTTTTAGGATCCACCAGACCGACTCTATATACTCGTTTCTGTAAGTCACATAAGCTTTACTGAGATCAACCCAATATGCAATGCGATCGGTTAACTTCTCCCATTCCTGAATATAGGAAAAAGCCGATTCCTTGCACAGTTTATTGAATTTTTCGATGCCATATTCTTCGATCTGCTGTTTATTGGTGAATCCCAGCTTCTTCTCGACTTCGATTTCCACTGGCAACCCGTGTGTATCCCAACCACCACGCCGGTCAACATGATAGCCCTGCATGGTCTTGTAACGCGGGAAGATATCCTTAAAAACACGTGCCAGCACATGATGCACACCCGGAATACCGTTGGCAGTTGGTGGTCCTTCGTAGAACACATAATTTGGACCACCATCGGTCTTCTTCATGGTTTGTTTGAATATCTCCTCCTGCTTCCAAAATTGCAGAACAGATTCCTCCAGTTCTTTGATCTCTAGCTTCGAAGAAACGGGTTTGAACATAACACCTCCAAATAAAAAAGCTCATCCTTTATCAGGGACGAGCAAATAATACCCGCGGTACCACCCACATTCTCACCTGGCGGTGAACTCTCACTCAGGAGCCTGCTTGCACAGAGTCCCTGCCCTGCTAACGGTAGGCAAATCCGGTTTTCCTAATAATATCAGTACGATATGTTCAGATCACAACTCCGGAAGGATTTTCAGACCAGTTTTTCCACCAGGCTTTCACTCTCCCTGGCTCGCTACAGAAATCCGCTGATCCTACTCGTTTCCATCAATGCTTTTACGACCTGATTATGCCATAAAAGGTTCTTTTTATCAATTTATGAACCTAAATCACACCATAAAAAAGTGGTAGTTCCGCACACTTTTCGGATTGGATTGCAATACCTTCCATCAATCTTGCTTTGGCTGCAGCTAATTTATCTTGCTCATTTGCAAAGATCTTGATGATCACATCCCCTTTGGCTACCTGTTCACCAACTTTGTGTTCCAGATGAAATCCCACACCCAGATCGATGGCTGCGCCCTTCTTTTCTCTGCCTGCTCCCAGGATCACAGCAGCCTCGCCGATCATCTGGGCATTGAGCATGGATATATGACCATCTTTTTCAGCGACAATTGCATCTTCAATCGAACCTGATGGTAATTTGTCTGGATTTTCGATAAAGGAAAGATCACCTTTTTGGGCTTTCACCAGTTGGGTAAATTTCTCCCAGGCTTTTCCATTCTTGATTGTTGCTTCGGCTAGTCCACGAGCTGCATCCAGATTGGCAGCTTTTTCTCCCAACACCAGCATGTGCGCAGCTACCGTGAAACAATGTTCCCGAAAATCATGCGGTCCGCCATCATGCAGCGTTTCGATGGCTTCTTTTAGTTCGATAGCATTGCCCACCGCTTTACCCAGAGGTTGGTTCATGTCGGAAAGTAGCGCGCGCACTTTTCTACCACTCAGGTTCCCAATCTCCACCATTAAAATTGCCAACTGTCTGGCATGCTCCAGGTCTTTCATGAATGCGCCGTAGCCCAATTTCACGTCCAGCACGATCGCTTGGGCACCTGCTGCAATCTTTTTACTCATGATGGATGAGGCGATCAGAGGGATAGACGGAACAGTGCCAGTCACATCGCGCAAGGCGTACAAAATGCCATCCGCAGGTGCAAGATCACCGGTTTGTCCGGTTAGTACGATACCGATCTGGTGTAATTGCCGCATGAACTCGTCTTCCGATAAATCTACCCGGTATCCGGGGATGGATTCCATTTTATCCAGTGTCCCACCGCTGAATCCCAGACCGCGTCCTGACATCTTACCGACTGGCAATCCGCAGGCTGCTACTAGCGGCGCAACAACAAGGGTGGTTTTATCTCCCACCCCACCTGAAGAATGCTTATCGACCACAATGGGAGCTATTTTTGACAAGTTCAGAATATCTCCTGAACTTGCCATTGCTAAGGTAAGATAGGTTGTTTCCTGTGCAGTCATCCCATTTAACAACACTGCCATTGCCCAGGCAGACGCCTGGTAGTCAGGGATGGTATTCTTTGTGATTCCTTGGATGAAAAACTCTATCTCTTCTTTTGTTAATTCTTTTTTATCTCGTTTGCGGATGATGATATCAACAGCACGCATAATTTATCCTTTGAAGTTACTGAATGAATACAATTTATTCTTTCGGCTTCAAGTAGATGGTCGCCCGTCGGTTTGGTTCTTCTCCCGCACTTTCAGTAGTTACAAAAGGATGATAGCGCAATTCAAGATGGATGATTCTGCGTTCATTGGCCGGCATTGGTTCTAGTACCTGTCTGCGTCCGGTCTGTACTACCTGGTCAGCAATGCGTCGTGCAAGCTGCCGTAACTGCCGTTCGCGACGGTAACGGTAACCCTGTACATCCACCATCAATGGTACCCATTCACCCATCCGATTACAGAGGATCAGGCTGGTGATATATTGCAGTGAATTCAGAGTTTCCGACTTCCGACCGATCAATATGCTGAGATCCTTGCCGGATATATCTGCAAGAATGATGGGGCGATCCTTATCATCTTCTGGATCAACGATACGGGTCATTACTTTGGCGTCAATGTTCATCTTATCCAACAACTCGGTGATGACCTCGTATGTGATTTGTCGCGCATTCTCTATCTTATCTACAGTGTCATCGAGGTAAGAGGATGTTTGATCCGAAAGTTTTACTCCAGCATCTTGTCCTTCCATATAATCTTCCTTTCTTCCTTTTCAGCGCTTTGGGGGTTTACTGTATAAGTTTTATTTATCCGATTTCACAGAAATAGAAATATTAACCAATACTGTACTATCCCTTTGTTTTCAAAGGGATAGAAACCTTTAAAGCATTTTTCGAATTGTCATATTCATAAAGCCGTTTGATACCTGCTTATGCGGTAGGCTTTTTGAGTGCTTGTTTTTCTTTTTTCTTGAATAGATCCTTTAATTTATATTTACCCAATGCAGCGTATTGGATCAAACTGATAACATTGGAAATGGCAAAATATAAAGCCAGCCCGGATGATAGGGAATATGCAAACCAACCCATTAATAAAGGCATGTAAATGTTCATCATTCCAGTTGCTTGATTAGCCTGAGGATCTCCTCCGCTGGGACTGATCAGCTTATTTTGTAAAAAGCTGGTGATCACCACAAAAATCGCTAACACTGGAATTCCAAAGGGAATCCCGGGTATATATACACGATCAGGTTGGCTGAGGTCCATCCATAAAAATTGGTTATTCAAAGGGATAAGCGAGTATGGGTTTTGCACCGCCGGGATGAACGAGAAGAGGTTGGAGAGCCATAAGTCGATCTTCGAAACCAGCGTCAATACCTGCAATGGAGCATTGCCCATGGTTTGAATGATGCTTTGATATAAACCAATGATGATAGGGAACTGGATGAGAGTGGGTAAACAAGAAGCGAAAGGTTTGATCCCTTTTTTCTTGTAAAGTTCCATTTGCGCCTGTGCTAAGCGATCTTTATCATTTTTATACTTTTTCTGCATCTCCAGGTAATCTTCATCTTGCTGTAGGTCCTGCATCGCTTTGGTGCTCTTTATCTGACGCGCAATCAGAGGATGGGTAATAGCTTTGATGAGAATCGTGAATACAATGACTGCCACACCGAAATTTTTCCCAATCAGATTGTAGATTAATAACAGTGTATTGATGAAGGGTTTAATAATAAGTGAATCCCACATGTTGTTTTCCTTTTTTAATTATTCTTTAGTGGAAAATGCCCAATATTCACGGCCATTTTCATCAAGTGCGTAAACCAGTTTATCTCCACCTACAACGACCAGGTAGAGTTTTCCATCTTGGAAGATCGGTGTAGTATAGATGCCGCCATCTCTGGTGATCGAGGGAGAGGTTGCTTGATTTTTATCCAGAATAACCAAATTCCCGGCGATGGTACCAAATCCAACATTCCCATTCAATGCCACACCACTGGCGACAATCTGTGAACCAGTAGAAGTGGGATTTGCCCAGATGGTATCACCGCTTTCGACATTCAGGGCATATACAAACCCATCTTCGGTTCCGAAGTAAAGTGAACTGTCAACAATGAGAGGGGTGGTCCAGATGCTCTTGATCTTCGTATCACCTTCAAATGTCCATTCAATTGCACCGCTGGCAGCATTCACTTTGAATAATTCGCCATCGATGGTTCCGACATATAGAAAACCATCTGCGAGTAATGGATCTGATACAACGGCTGTCCCCAGATCAACACTCCAAACTGGTTCACTGACCAGCACCTTGCTTCCATTCTCATCTGTTGCTAGTGTAGCTGCATCATAATTGAGTTGAAGCGCATACAGGTGATGGTCCATGGATGCTACATATACATATTGATCGTCCGCAACCGGTTTGGACCAATTCGGACCCTGTGTCTTAAATTCCCAATTAAGCATTCCCTGTGAGTCTACAACATACAGGGAATGATCCGCATTGGGCGCATAGGTCATACCGTTCAACTCTAAAACGCTACCAACATAGCGCCCCTTGGCTCCCTCGAATTTCCAGTTCAAAATACCATTGTCACTGTTTATGGAATAAAGCGTATGGTTGTAATCTCCAACCAGCACCTGACCATCTTTGATCTCAGCAGGAGCATAGAACATTACATTCTTTTCCGCCGATGAGGGATATACCCACTGTCGATTTCCGTTTTCAGTATTGATCGCAAAGATCTGAGATCCATACGAAAGCACCGCCATACCATCACTGACAGAGAAACCCGGCCAACTGGAAGCTGCACCGATATTGTTGGTGCAACCAGTAATGGTTGCTGCAAGAACCAAAATCAGTAATACCAATATAGTAATGTTTTTCTTCATATTTTTTCACCTATTTTCATTCGTTATGGTACTGGATCATATCCGCCTTCATTGAATGGGTTACAGCGGATTAGACGATGAATTGATAAATAACCACCTTTCCATATGCCATATTTATAGATAGCTTGATATGCATAATGAGAACATGTTGGATAAAACCGGCAGGTATTTGCTGGTAGCGAAGGAGAGACTACTTTTTGATATACGCGGATCAAGAACATCACGATATATCTTGGGAATGTCCAAATCGTAATTTTTACATCCTTCAAAGATGGTTCGTGAGTATGATTCCCTTCAGTGATCATCAATTTATCTTTTTTTAGACCAAACCCGCTTGCAGAAAGAGATTCTCTACCGCTGTTTGTATTTCGCTTGCACTCGAATGAATAAATCGTTTGCGAACAATGAAAACAATATCCCATCCCATCTGACATCGATTTTTTTTCCGGTTGAGAATTGCACGTAAACGACGCCGGCAACGATTTCTTATCACTGCATTTCCAATCAGTTTACTGGTCACAATTGCAAAACGATAATTAGGTAGTCCATTGGGACAGATTGCCATCTTAACCAGTGGATGGAGATAAACTTTCCCAGTTTCTTTTACTTTTTTAAAGTCCGCGCTTTGAGTAAGACGAAATGTCCGGTTCACTCAAATCTCAAGCGAAACAATTCAGAATTTCTTCTGAATCTGTTTCTACCAACGCACGTTCTTGACGTGGTTGTTCTTAGTTACAGCTAGATTATGGCGCCCTTTCGCCATTCTTCGCTTTAATACTTTTCTTCCGTTGGCGGTTGCCATGCGCTGTCTGAAACCATGAACACGAATGCGCTTTCGTATACGTGGTTGGTATGTCCTTTTCGGCATTGTTCCTTTTCCTCTTCTAGCAGATGATTTCTTCTGATATAGCGGGGAAATTATACCATATAGGATGTTCTGATTTTTGCGAGTTTATAACGGATCATCTTTCGTTTTCTCAATGATTCCCTCCATGAAACGACCGGAATCTTCGACCAACTTAACTTGCGAGATCTGATTCCACAGATTCTGACCAGCTTTTGCCCTTACCCGCATATAGTTAGTTGAAATGCCATCCATGATCCAATCTCCTGTCTCGTCTTTCCACACTCTCTCCCAAAGCACTCGCACTGTTTTCTTTAGGTACGAAGCACGATACCGCACACCACTTTCTTCAAGAACTTCTCGCATAATTCTGTTTCTTCTCTTGCACTCTTTTCCATCAACCTGGTTAGTGAAGGAAGCAGCTGGCGTGCCGCGACGAGCAGAATAGCGAAAAACATGTCCTCCCGCAAAATGCATACGCTGCACAAACTCTAAGCTTTCTTCAAATTCCCCTTCACTTTCACCGGGAAAACCAACCACCATATCGGTCGTGATTGCAATATTGGGATCAACAACGCGTAGCGAATCTACCAACCTGGCAAATTCAGCAGGTTGCATTTTTCGCCCCATCCTTTTCAATGTTGATTCACACCCAGATTGCAGTGGTAAATGGAGATGATCACAAAAACGAGGATGGCTGAGCAAGGAATAAAAATCTGAATTGACATCCCAGGGTTCAAGAGAACTGAGCCGCAGAAATGGAATTGAACTTTGATCAAAAATTGTCTTCACCAGATCAGTGATCGTTTTGGAGGGATCATATTCCTTCCCCCACCCACCCAGTTGAGTACCGGTTAGAACGATCTCTTTTACTTCAGCCAGTTCGGCTGCTCGAATATCATGCAGGATCTCCTCCAAAGGGCGGCTGCTGCTCTTGCCGCGAGCAATGCGGGTGATACAAAAAGTGCAGAAATAATCACAACCTTCCTGAACTTTTATAAATGCACGTGTGCGCCTGCCTTTTCCGGGTAACGGAATACGTGCTGATGCTTCTTTCTGTGCTATGCCTGTATCCGGAAAATAATCACGCACAATGGCATGCTTCAAAGCATTATCTACCAGGGTCACATTGGTAGGTAGATCATCACAATAGATGCTGTCAACCGAAGCCCAGCAGCCTGTGAGAAAAATCTTTTCTATTCCAACACGGGCAAGTTTATGCATGAGTTGGCGCGAATCCGCTTCGGCAGCATTGGTGACGGTGCACGAGTTGATAATAGCAGCCTGTGCTTTTTCAGGAGAAGCCACGATCTCGTGCCCTGCCTGGCGTAGATCTGCCGCCAAGATTTCCAGCTCGCTTTGATTAAGCCGGCATCCGATAGAACCCAGATAGACCTTCATTACAATCTAACGGTATACTGCCAGGAAGTTATCAAACAAGATTGCCACCCCGGGCTCTTCAAATGAACTGGCAATCAAACCGATCTTTCCATCTGAGAAAACTTCATCTTCTACTTGTGCCAAAACTTCATTGTTAACATATAACGTAAGTTGATTTCCTACACAAGTAGCAGCGATATGATTGATATCCTGCCCCTGATGGATAGCATTCGAATATTGCATCTGCCCGCCGTTCAAAACGGCATAGCCACCATATAGCACCCGCAGGATGCCATAGTAGCCGTCTGATGACACCAGAAAGGCATAATAATTGGAATCATCTTGATAACGGCATACCAATCCGAACCCATTGTTCAACAGCCCATTAAGATTTTTCGCAATTACCTCAAGCTGGATATCGCTGTAATTTCCTCGCGGGGTGCTGACATAATCAGTGTTGGGGGAATTGATGATAAAAGCTAACCCTTCTTGATAATAACCCACTGTCGATCCATCCGATTTCTTCCACACGTCCCATTGGGTGCTGGATTTGGCAAAATCATCAACCATCAGCAATTCACCAGAGTGGTGAATTGGTTCGACTACGATCTGACAGGCAGAGGTCATCACTAACAATGAAATCAAAAATAAGAAAGATAGATATTTTTGCATGATCGTGTCCTCACTTTGCAATTATACAATGGAAGAGATTTATGCTGAATCAATATAAAAGATAATCGTGCTCTATTTTGATAATAGATAAGCAAAATACTTCACATATTCCAAGATTGTAAAACGCCAGCCGCTCAACTTTATAAACCAAGTATCCGCTGTGTACCAATGATCGGATGTGGGTCGGATCATGACCTTGATCCCTGTGTCAGCAAAAACATCCTTGAAGATCGTATAGGCACGCCGGGTATGGTAGGGATCGGTCACTACAATACAGGATATGAATTGGTGGGTAATAAGAAGTTGCTTGGTTGCTTCCGCTTCCTGTTCCGTGCTGGTCACTACTTGATTGGTCAGTAAGATATTTCCGCTCGGGATGCCTTGATGCAACAACTCGATACGCATATCGAAACTATGTAGGTGGTCATATCCTTCCACCACATTCCCAGTTTCGGTGAGTACAATGATATGGGAGTAATCTTGATTGTAAAGATTGAGTGCTTCCTGCATACGGCTTTCGTCCCCCCCACTCAAAACCACGATCGCATTGGCATATTCCAGTCCACTGGATACGATCAGAAACAATCCCATTGCACGCAGCAGGAAAATAGCAACAAAGAAGATGACCAGCAGGATCATCGCTTTTTTAAAACCGCTCTTCTTCCTTGGTCCTTTTACATAATTAACTGTGTTCATATCATTCATTATCCTACCAGATTATTTCACTCTCATTGAACCGCAAGCATAGCATTTCGCATACGCTCCAATCCTTTTCTTAAAACATCCCTTGGACAACCGAAATTCAACCGCACGAATCCCTTTCCCGCTTCACCAAAAGCGTTTCCATCATTTAGTGCCACTTTAGCTTTTTCCAGGAAAAAGGTATACGGATCTTTTGCGAAATCAGTTTCCCTGCAATCCAACCAGGCTAGATATGTGCCCTCCGGGGCGTTAAGCTTGATGTCGGGCAATTCAGTATGGATATAATCCAACAGATAATCACGATTTGTCTTCAGATAAGAAAGCAGATCTGCAAGCCATTCACTACCTTCCTGATAGGCAGCGCGAGCAGCTAATACCGCCAGCAGATCCGGATGAGGCAAGATACCGGCAAATTTTTTTTTCATTCTCTCCATCATCTTTTCATTTTTGATGATCATTACCGAAAATCCCAACCCCGCGATATTGAAGGTCTTGCTGGGAGCAAATAACATTACCGTTCGCTGTGCAATGTCTTCATTTAATGACATGATCGGGATATGCCTGGCAGGTGGATAAACCAGATCACAATGGATCTCATCCGAACATAACAACAAATCATGATAGGAACAGAAATCGGCAATTTGTTCCATCTCCATCTGGCTGAAGACTCTTCCAGTGGGATTGTGAGGATTGCATAATAAGAACATCCTCGTATTCGGGCGCAAACCCTTTTCCAAAGCTGCAAGGTCGATCTCATATCGCCCTTCTTTGTTCTGCACCAGGTCAACGCAGTGGTTTTCAAAACCCCCCTTTTTTTTCAATTCAAAAAAAGGGGGGTAGATAGGTGGTTGGAATATCACTCCATCCCCATCCTTTAAAAACGCTCTTGCCACCATGTTGAAACCTGTCACCACCCCCGGTACATACAGGATTTCTTTCGATTCGATTGGCATGTGATAATGGTCGTTCACCCACGTCACTATAGTCTCATCCAGATCAGGCGGATTGAAAGTGTACCCAAACACACCATGGTTGACCCTATTTTGTAATGTTTTGATTACTGCTGGAGGGGAGAGAAAATCCATATCTGCCACCCACATAGGCAATATATCTTTGGGGTATACGCTCCATTTAACTGCATCACTGTGAGTGCGATCAACAAAAAGATCGAAATTTTCGGTCATGACACCTCGATTCATAACACCTCAATTCTACTTTAACTCTCTTTTTTTTTTACATAGAGCAGGTCAAGACAAAACTTCACAGTTGAAAAGTGGAGAAGGAAGCTAGTCATTTTAAATCTAAAACGGCTATCTCTAGCCGTTTTAGATGGACGCCCCCGAACAAGTTTTCCCGAAAAAAAGGTCTTTACTTCTCAAGAAACCATTGTTCCCTTATCATCTCCGGTGTCATGAATTCATTCAACCAAATATCATAACTGATTCCTAATGGTTTGTAAGCAGCCCACCACTCTTCAAGATTCTCACTGGTTATTACTGGTATAGGAACAGAAAGTGTGGTGCAGTTTTCCCCTCCCAGAGCCGCATCATTGATAGGATAGCCGGTAAGCAGGTAATACGCCGCATAAACCGTATCATAAGCAACCCCGGCAGGATCAACAACCGCGATACTTTCGAAATTTGGATCTTCTTCCATTTTATGAATCCACATATCCAATCCTTCAGTATTCGCAGCAGTAACTATTAACGGATAATCTTCAACAGCGATTCCAGCATCCCCCAACCCCCAATATACGCGATTTATCTGCTCGGTTGTCCAGATAGCCTTCAAATCCGGGTATGTATTTACAAAATTAACCACATCTGATTGAAGGTCGTCGTGTGCGTTATATATATCAGTTTTTTGTTCAACCGGGATAATATCAGGGTATTTTGCAAGAAATTTTTCAATACCATCCATGTATGGCAGGTTCATTCCAGGATAAACGAGAACCATTTCGCCCTCTCCCCCCATCTTCTCTGCCATCCATTCCAGGCTGATGGCTGCCCACTGGTTGTAATCAATCGAGACAGTATATGCATGATTCATCTCGGATGGAACTGCATTCAAGACAAAAACAGGGATCCCTTTTTCCCAGGCGCTATTAACTGCACCAGCAATTCCATCCACACTGATATAATCCGCATCCTGAATGATTGCGCTCACGCCCTGGTCAATCAATTGGAACATATCGTCACCATAAACACATTCAATGCCAAGCTCATCGCAAGCCTGCTGAAAATCTGAAGTTTGCTGCGGTTTCCATTCAAATCGCTTCACATATCCAATCACAATATCTTGTGGTTCTTTAATCGTAAAACTATCCGGGAATTCTATCGCCTGGCAGGTAGGGCTATCCACAAGTGCTTCCCCTGCTTCAGGGGCAACATCTTCTTCAGTAGATGATTCTACAGATTGCTCTTCTGCAGTTTCTGGTATTGCCGCAGCAGTTTCAGAGCATCCAGTAATCAATATTGAGAGTAAAAATAAGAATGTTATCGCAAGCATAAATTTTTTTCTTTTCATAGTTCCTTAACCTCAGTAAATTTATTTTGTTTGAATAAAATTAGGTTTTTTCCATCCCTATAAATTATTACCCATATACATATAGTGCCATTCGAATATATACTGTACATGAGGTCAATTTGTAAATCATCTATAAATTGTAGAATATTTAGAATAATATTCATTTTGGAAAATCATACAAGTAGAATTTTTTAAGGTTTTCGATCAAAATGTAGATAGCTTTCTAAATTGTTTGACGAAGGCATGTAAAAAAGATACGATAAAAGCATTAACAGGTAATGATCCGGTTAGCAATTTAACTTAGAAATGATACAGGATAGAAATGGATAAAAAAGATCTTGATCCCAGAAATTCAATTTCCATCACTATTGCGCAAGGATGGGATGATTATGAGTTATTAGACAGCGGGGATGGCATGAAACTGGAACGTTACGGGAAGGTCATCCTGGCTCGCCCCGAACCCGAAGCATTCTGGACGAAAAATTTGCCCGAAGAGGAATGGAAGAAGGCAGATGCTTTGTATCTCTCCCCCTCTCAGGATGAAAACGGTACCTGGAAATTTCACCGGCAGTTTCCCAGTTCCTGGGACATTCAGGTGGGATGCGTGTGCTGTAAACTGGAACTCTCCGGTTCCCGCCATATCGGGCTTTTTCCGGAGCAGTATCCGCAATGGCAGTGGCTGCGCGACCATATCCGTAACAACAAGCACTCCATGAAAGTGCTCAATCTGTTCGGATATACCGGTATGGCGACCCTCTTTGCAGCCGAAGCGGGAGCGCAGGTTACGCATGTGGATGCTTCTAAAAAAGCAGTGA
>JAAZNC010000029.1 GCA_012798455.1 Chloroflexota bacterium
AATAAACAAAACAAAAAAGGAGAGAAAAATGGAAGAAACAAAGTTTAATATGCCGTTATTGGGAGATGATTTTCCAGAGATGAGCGTACAAACGACACATGGAAAGATGAACATTCCAGGTGATTTCAAGGGAAAATGGTTCGTCCTCTTCAGCCATCCCGCAGATTTTACCCCGGTTTGCACGACCGAATTTGTTGCATTTCAAAAGCGATTCGACGAATTCGAAAAAATGGATTGCCAGTTGATCGGTATGTCCGTCGATCAGATCTTTTCTCACATCAAATGGGTGGAGTGGATCAAAGAAAACCTGGACGTCGAAATAAAATTCCCCGTTATCGCAGCCAATGACACGATTGCCAATAAATTGGGTATGCTCCATCCTGGCAAGGGCACGAATACCGTTCGTGCGGTTTTCATCGTTGACCCGAAAGGCAAAGTCCGCCTGATCATGTATTATCCCCAGGAAATTGGTCGCAATATGGATGAGATCGTAAGAGCGGTCAAAGTCTTGCAGATCTCCGAAAAGCAGGGCGCTGTTCCGGCTGGCTGGCCAAATAATGAGCTGATCAAAGATCATATTATCGTTTCTCCTCCATCGGACGAAAAAACAGCCAGGAAACGCCTGGAAGACAAATCACTGGAATGTTTTGACTGGTGGTTTTGCCACAAACCCTACGAAAAATAGTCTTTGCTACAAAATACCTTGTTAGAAAACACGAAGAGGGTGCTCTATCATAGAGCATCCTCTACTAATTTTAAAATAACGGTTAAGGATCATCCTATTCTATCCCTCATGTTGAGCGCCAGCGAAACATCTTTCGGGACTTGTATAAACTCGCTCCCAGAACCGAGCCTTGACCAAGACAAAATGATCCTGCTGCATATTCTGCGGATGTCTTATCCGCGCCGAACACAAACTATAAGATCCCTGCTTGATTTCCTTGAAAAAGAGATGACACACACCCCATGTGTTGCGATATTCATTGGAACTTAATGAAGCGATTTCTATTTATAAGTATTTCCGCACAACGACCTTTGAACCGGCGGGTGCTTGTTCTTCAAAACCGGCTACCAGAAATGTGCTCAATCTTCCCATATAAAGTTCCGCTGACTGAACATGGGCGTTTGATGTTGACGGATAAGCTTCGATGATCTTCGCCCCATTTTCCCTGGCGTACGTCACGGCATAATCGATCAAAGTTGCCATCATATTCCCGCGCTGAACTTTTGGTGCATAAAAACACACGATCGACCAAACCGGCTGGTCATCGATCCTTTTGAGCGTGCGTGATCTTTCCAGTGAACTGAAATCTTCCCGCGGTGCGATGGATACCCAGCCAACGACTTTGCCGTCTTGATAGGCAAGGATACCAGGGATGACACCATGATCGACCAGCGCTTTCAATGCCTGCTTGTTGTGCTCACCGCAGTTCTGGTTGAATTCCTGGCGCGTCTGGCGCCAGAACATGCACCAGCACCCGCCATATGCACCATGCTCCCCAAATAATTCCACCAGATCATCCCAATTTGCTGGAGTGAGTGGTAAAAATCCCTTATCCATTTTCTTTCCTTTTCATTCAAAACTATCTCTGTACATTATAGCCGTGATAGCCTAGTGGAAGAAGATAGTTCTGGAAGTGAAAAATCAGAGGCGCTCCCGGCGCGACTCGAACGCGCAACCGACTGATTCGAAGTCAGGCACTCTGTCCATTGAGCTACGGGAGCGTGTGCCCATTATACCGCAAATCAAACCTTACCTTAAAAAAGTACCGGAACTATTTTTCGCCGGGGAAATTAAATGATTCCCGTTTTTGCTTGATTTTTACTGGAAATGCCACTACAATATAAACAGAGTTAAATCATCGACTCGAAAAGGCAAATCCGGTGAAAACCGGAGACGCAAAGCCATGGGTCTAAAGCTGTTGCCGCGACATTTTAGAACAGCAGCCATGATTGCCAGGTCGCCGAAGGTCTTTTTAGTTTAAAATATTCGTTTTAACTTCGACCCCCGGCATGCTAAAAAAGAGGTTTTTACATTTTTGTTCTTTAACTAATATCGAAGTGCAAGATAAATACGGTATTGCACTCATAGTTGTATCTCATTCCTTTGTAAGGATGGGTGATGACGGAGTTGACCTGTCTGATTTATCGGCGGCGGCAATCAGATAATTCTCCTGATGATCACCCATTCTTAATTTAAGAATATGGTGATTGGAATTTCCCAGGTGCTTTTATCGCCAGTATTGATATTATTGAAAGAGGCTGTGCTACAATTTTCTATACAAATCCTTTGATTGGGAGAATGAGAAATGGGCATGACTTCGCGCGAACGGGTAAAAGCAGTTTTAGATCATACGCTCCCTGACCGGGTACCGATCATACTGGGGGTTTCAAACGCAACTGGCATCAAAATGAAACCCTATCAGGGTGTAAAAAAACTTGCTGGCATAACTGCGCCGGATGAATACATTTATGATTGGCCTGAACTGGGATCTGCTATGATCGATGAACAAACCATGCAGCGCTTGCACAGTGATGTGCGCGGGTTACTGGATAGAGAACCTTTGGAGATCGGCGAGCAAAATAAAAAACGAGTGTCCCATGCACCGTGTATGGATAGCTGGGGTAGTGGTCAAAAGGAGATCGAAGATGGGGTATGGTATCCGGGTATCCACCCACTGGCGGATGCAACTACCATTCAAGAGATCGAAGAATATCCGTGGCCTGATATGGATGATCCCTACCGCGTGGCAATGGTCAAAGAACAAGCTCGCAAACTGGCGCAGGAGAATCAGTATGCCATCATGGGCACACCCTGGCTGCTCTTTCCGTTTGAAAGAGCCTTTGCCATGCAGGGCATGGATAAATTTCTGTTGAATATGGCGATGTACCCTGATTTCGCCAGAGCGCTGTTGCGCAAGATCACCGATCTCTGTAAAACATTGATGGGGCATTTTCTGAATGAAGCCGGCGATAATCTCGACATCATCAAAATTGGAGATGATCTGGGCACGCAGGAAAAATTGATGATCTCACCACGCATGTATCGCCAGATATTGAAACCGTTTCATGCAGAATTCATCGAATTCATCAAGGCGCGTACCAAAGCCAAGGTGTTTTTCCATACCGATGGAGATGTATTTGATCTGATCGAGGATTTTGTGGAAATGGGAGTGGATATTCTGAATCCCATCCAGACCTCAGCCGGGAAAATGGCTAATTTGACAGAATTGAAAGAACGCTATGGGCATGATATCATTTTTTGTGGTGCTATCGACACTCAACGTGTCCTTCCTTATGGAACACCGCAAGAAGTAAAACAAGAAGTAAGACGGGTCATTTCCATTTTAGGAGAGGGCGGAGGATATATGGTGGCATCGGTGCATACTATCATGAGTGAGGTGCCACCAGAAAATATTCTGGCAATGGTGGATGCCGTAGAAGAATTCGGTTGCTACTGAAAGAAAAAAGACTGGC
>JAAZNC010000030.1 GCA_012798455.1 Chloroflexota bacterium
CATCCGCCTGGGAAAATGATCTTAACTGATCAAAATTCGCGCCACAATCCGGGCAGGTATATTCATAAAGAGGCATAAAAACTTCCTTTCATAAAACATGATTGTATCTTTGAAAGAAATATGCGTCAAATTTCATGATAAAATGCGTTATATTAAATATATAAATATTCATAATATGAATATAAGAAGCATTCACTTTCTGATCTTAGGTTTTCTATATCAAACTCCCATGCATGGTTATCAGATTCACAAGAATTTGAGCGATCCGGCAGGGGTAGGAGCGGTGTGGCATATCAAGATAACCAATATTTATGGCTTGCTGGAAGTGCTTGAAAAACAGGGCTATGTGCAGCCTTCTAATTTCCGTGAAGAGGATGATAGTTACCCACCCAAGAAATATTTCGAGATTACTGCTAGCGGAAAAAAAATATTTTCGGATTGGATGCAGGAGCCGGTGCAGCATGGTCGGGAGATCAGGCAAATATTGCTTTCAAAGTTATATTTTGCCGAGAACTATGATCGAACCATTTATTCGCAGCTAATCGACGACCAGATCAAGGAATGCAAGACATGGTTGAAGAATATCAGAAAAATCTCCCGTGAAGCAAGTGAATTTAATGAAATCGTGAATTCTTTTCGAACCTTGCAGATAGAAAGTTTTATCACTTGGTTGGAAAGATGGAAAAAATAACCAAAAAGAGGTAGCAATGAAGAAGATCACGTATGTCTTAATGCTTGGGGCACTGCTGTTCGGTTTGAGCGCCTGCAGCCAACCCGTCAGTGAAAATGTAGATAATGCTTCTATAGAACTGACGGATGCCATGGGGAATCAGGTTGCTTTCCAGGAATTACCCTCAAATATTGTGGTAACCGGCAAGCAAACTCCCATGATCATCGATTTAATGTACCTTTTCCCTGATGCCGAAACGAAGATCGTTGGCATCGAGAACCGTTCTCAAACCACCAAGAATTTTTTGGAATCATTCTCCCCATCCTCAGCCGCCAAGATCATTCTTGAAAAGGGCGCTGGAGCAGAGCAGATTGCAGCGTTGGATTCTGATCTGGTGATCTTGAAAACCAGCATGGCAGAAGAACTGGGAGCGGGGTTGCAGACTCTCGCTATTCCCACTCTTTATGTGAGTATGGAAAGCATTCCCGACTTAGAAACAGATATTACCAATATCGGTTTGGTCCTTGGTCAGCCGGAGCGCGCCTTAGAAGTGATTGGTCTGTACAATCAGATGACCACGGATATCCAGAGCAAAATTGAACAAACCACCACAGAAAAACCAGATGTGCTCTTGCTGCAATACAGCGAAGATAACGGTGAGATTTCATTTGAGGTACCTCCCGCCACATGGTTGCAGACCAGCTTGGTCGAGATGGCAGGTGGCAATCCGGTTTGGACGGATACCGCTTCTACTGGCGGGTGGGCAACGATTAATATGGAACAAATTACCAATTGGAACCCCGATATCATCTTTGTTGTGAACTATGCTGGGAATTCAGAAGAAACCGTTTCACAATTGCAGGAAAATGAGATCTGGCAGCAATTAGCGGCTACCCAAAACGATACTCTGTATGGCTTCCCGGGTGATTTCATCAGTTGGGATCAACCGGATTCCCGCTGGATCCTTGGGTATAACTGGATGGCGATGAAGATCCATCCTGACGCATTTGCCGATGTGAATTTCGAGGATATCGTATCAAATTTCTACCAGCAATTCTATGGGATCGATGAAACAACTATTCAACAAAATATATTGCCGTTGCTCTACGGAAGTTTCTAAGACTTGATGAAAAAAAAGGTCTTCATCCTTTTCATTGGGTTGGTATTGGTCATGGGTATCTCTCTCTTTGTGGGGAGGTACCCGCGCCCATTTTTTACGCCTCTGCGACTGGTCATGCAGGATGAGCTTGCCAGGACATTGATCTTGCACATCCGCCTGCCGCGTTTGGTCGCCGCGGCTTTGTTGGGAGCTTCCTTGGCACTCTCCGGATATATATTTCAAACGATCTTTGCTAATCCCATTGCAGACGGAGGGGTATTGGGTGTGAATCAAGCGGCTGGATTCGGTGCGGCGTTGGCGATCATCTCCAGCGGTTATAATTTTGCTCAGGTACAGGGCAGTGCATTATTTTTTGGAATTGTATCTATTATTATGGTATTTTTCTTATCGAAATTTATTAAAACTGAGAACACAATTATCAACCAGATCTTTGCTGGTATCGCCATTTCGGCTATTTTTTCTTCCGGCATTGGCATCATCAAATACATGGCTGATCCCTTGCAGGCACTCCCCAACATTGTTTTCTGGTTGTTGGGAGATCTTTCGTCGATCACCTGGCGTAGGTTATTGCCGGTGGTCCCGCAAATCATGATCGGCATTATTATCCTGTATGCCATGCGCTGGCGTGTCAATGCCCTGGCATTGGACGAGAATGTCGCTTTTTCCTTGGGAGCTGGAAAGAAGAGGGAAACCTACTTTATATTGATCATGGCAGTATTATTGACAGCCAGTGTGATTTCCTATGCTGGCTTGGTGGGTTGGATCGGTCTGATCATCCCCAATATTACCCGTACCATTTTCGGTGCCACCGGTCAAAAAGCCATCCCGGCTGCTCTCATGATCGGCGCTGCGTATGCGGTGTTCTGCGACACACTTGCCAGGACCCTGATCCCGGGAGAGATTCCCCTTGGTATTTTCACGGCTCTGATCGGGGCCGTCTTGATGGTGATCCTGGTTGGTTCTGGCAAGATTCGCATTAAGGATTGATACGATGATCACTACCATTCAAATTCGTAATCTATCCTTCCATTATACTGGTGAAGAGCGCTTGGTCTTGCAGGGGGTGGACGCCCGGATCGGTGGGGATCAAATTGTAGCGGTGCTGGGTAATAATGGATCGGGAAAAACGACGCTGTTACTGATGCTTTTACAACGCTTATTGCCTCAACAGGGAGAAATATCGTTCTTAAGAGAGGATGGGGTCATTGGAACCCATCTTCGTATCGGATATTTACCGCAGATTGAAAAAGTACCATTTGGATTTACCACTCAAGAGTACATATTGATGGGGCGCTTTCCGTGGATCGAGCGTTTTCACATGCCGGAAAAAGCCGATCAGGATAAAGTTTATGAGGTCATGCAGGAATTGGATATCCTTCACATGGCACGCAAGCACCTGAAAGATGTGAGCGGTGGAGAATTACAGAAAGTGCGCATAGCCAGAATGTTGGCGCAAGACCCCGATCTGTTTCTGATGGATGAACCCGCCAATCATCTCGATTTGAAGAATAGAGTTGAATTGCTCAAAATTATAAAAAAACTGAAAGAAGACAAGAAGATCGTGATTTTTACTACCCACGATCCGAATGATGCGGTGGAAATTGCCGATCGGGTGTTATTGATGCGCCAGGGACAGAAAATAGCCTTTGGAGAAACCCGGCGCGTTTTGAATCAACAAACGCTGCAAGAAACTTTCGATATTCCTATTACAATTCGAATGGTGAAACGAAAACCGTATATTCTCTCTGGAGGTTGATTTGCCCGCGCTTTGTATTGTTACGGGTTCGCAAAATGGAGGGAAAACTACTACCCTCATGGATGTGATTGCTCTTCTCCGACAAAGAAAGATATCTGTATGTGGGTTGCTATCTCCTGGATTGTATGAAGAAAACCGCAGAGTAGCCATCTGGGTTGAGAATCTTGAATCAGGTGAAACCATCCGATTAGCTGATTACCTGCCAGGGTCGGATCCGCAATTTCCACAAAAAAAATGGAAGATGCACGCGCAGGCGATCGCCTGGGGAAATGCGCAATTAGAAACATGCGATCCGGTGGGCAAGATCTTCGTTCTTGATGAGATTGGGATTTTGGAGCTGTTGGACCATCAGGGCTGGCAAGCCGGGTTGGATATCATACGTGAAAAGAAGTATATAAATGCATTGGTCAGTGTTCGTAAAGAACTGGTGGGAGAAATGCAAGCCATCTGTCAGGATGCACATATTTTATATAAATTGGTTGATCTTGATGAGCCCTTGCCAGAGAGGCAGAAAATCAGCGAGGATATTTTACGATTCCTGCTGCATTAACTGCGAGAGGTAAAAAGCTGCGATCGAAAACGAGCTGGCTACGTTCAAAGATTTCTTTTCGCCGAAAATTGGAATTTGCAGAATGGCATCACTGATGGTGCGGATGGCAGGGTCGATCCCGAATATTTCATTTCCGACCACCATCATGACTTTGGTTGTCTTGCTTGGAAGGTTGTAATCGAGCAAGGAACTAGCATTGGAGGTAGCTTCGATCGCCAGGACCAGATATCCGTCAGTTTTCTTCTGTTCGACTAAGGTCAAAGTATTGGGTTGGTAACTCCAGTTCAGCGAAGTTTCTGCCCCTAAACTGGTTTTCAGCACCTTGGATTGCTGCGGAGTGGGTGAATATCCGCATAAGTAGAGGTGATCCAGAGCAAACGCATTGGCGGAGCGTAGAATGGCACCAATATTGTAGGACGAGCGCACATTATCCACTGCGCATTCAAGCTGCAGGGCTTTATTTTTTGTAAAATGCGTATAGCCATTATCTATATCATACCCGATGATTTCCATTCTCTCCCCACAAACAGGGCAATAGATGCTATATTCATCTTCCGGGGCAGGAAAACGAAAATCGCAGGATTGGTTGGGGCACTGTAGGATGACAGCTTTAATCATGGTTGGTAAAGTGGATCTTCTGGCGGATGATCAAGGTACCCGCAGGATCATATTGGCAAAATTGAAGGATGTGATCTGGTCTGGTGGTCGCCTGCGGTGTATTGGATAAGGAAAGGAATAGATAGAGAGAGTCGTTACTATCCTCCCGCAGATCATATGTCAGGATCAGTGGTTTGATATCGTAGGTCTTGCCATTGTGTTTGGTGAAAGGCATGCTTTCGGATACATCAATGATCTTATAAAGATCCTTCAGAGCATCATGGTTAGGACTCGCCAGGCTATAAATCCGGTAATCGGAAGCCAGCAGGCGTTGTTGTAGGGATTTTTCAGCCAGATCGACGGACTCAAGGGTATCAACGACCAATCCCTGCGGAAGAAAAACATTCAGCTCATCTTTACGGATAGGATTGGTAGTGTGATTTTTATCGATCCAGATATCCACGATCTCCTCTTCGCTTTCCAGCCCTAACGGCAATGGAGATGCCTGCTGGATTTTGGCTTGTGGGTGAAATCCCTGTGAATAAGCCAGTGTGATGCCGGCTCGTCGTAATGCTCTCTCCCAGATCATCTGCAGGTCCAAATTGGAAGTGTAGCGGATGAAGCCGTGCTTGCTGTAATAAATGCGTAGACGCTGTTCAGAGGTTGGCATAGCTATCCTCTCCTGCCAGATCGCGGCATACAAGGTCATAGGTAGTCTGGATTCCACAAGCCTGGCAGTTCAAACGGCAGTCTTTGGTCAGTTCATTTTGTTTTGAGCGTTCATATTCCCGCAAGAGGTATTGTTTGGAGACGCCGGTGTCAATGAAATCCCACGGCAGATCCTCATTTTCTGTACGTTCGCGATGGCTGAACATGAATGGGTCGATAGCATGTTCAGCAAATGCAGATTTCCAGATTTCCAGATCCAATTTATCCTGCCAGGCGTCGAATTTGGCACCCGCTTTCCAGGCACTATAGATTACCTGTGCCACGCTCTCATCACCGCGCGATAACCAGCCCTCCAACAGGGAGGAGTCCATGCTGGGAAAGCTCAAAAGCATGCCGCTATTCCGAAAACCTTCTCTTAACATACGATGTTTTTCATTAACATTTTCTATGGAATCCATCGCCACCCACTGCAATGGGGTATGGCATTTGGGAATGAAGGTGTTGATGCTGACGGAAATGCGGGCTCTTCCTCCCACAGTGCGCTTGCCAATAGTTTTTACCTGCTTGCACAGATCGATGATATGTTGAACATCCACCAGATTTTCTCCGGGCAGTCCGATCAAAAAATATAATTTGAGCGAAGTCCAGCCCTTTTGAAAGATCAACTTGGCTGTTTCAAGCAGATCTTGATCCGATATGGGTTTATTGATCGTGCGGCGCATATTTTCGGTGGCGGATTCGGGTGCCAGAGTGAAATTGCCTTTGCGCTGGTCGATACTCTGCATCAATTCTTCTGAAAAGGATTCAATGCGCAGAGAAGGCAGTGATAGGTTGACGTGTAACCCTTTGAATTCCTGGTTGATTTGCATGATAAGTGCTTGAATATTCGAATAATCCGAAATGCTCAACGATAATAACGAAATTTCATCATAACCGCTCTGTTTTATGGATTCCCTTAATGATGCCATGATTTCTTCCAGGGGTCTTTCGCGAACCGGGCGGGTGATGAAACCCGCCTGGCAGAAGCGACAGCCATGCGAACAGCCCCGCATCACCTCAATGGCAATGCGATTATGGGTAGTGTCAATATTCGGAATCAGCGGGCTTTGGGGAGGTATGGGCAACCTGGGCGAAACATGTTTGACGATTGCGAAATTGCCTTCATCCTGCTTTTTCCTGATGTCGAAATAACGTTGCACATTAAAGAGGGTGGGAATAAAAATTCCTGATAAATCGTTGATGCTGCGTAAGCGTTCTTCACGAGAAGCGAATGCGCTCATACGATGCAACATTTCTAGAAAGATGTCCTCGCCATCCCCGATCACAAACACATCTATGAAGAGGCTCATGGGAGCAGGGTTGAAAGTTGCATGACCTCCGGCGATGATGATGGGGTCGATATCAGTTCGCTTCTTGCTGAATACCGCAATGCCAGCCAGGTCTATCAAGTTCAGGGTATTGGTGTAAAGTGTCTCGTATGGAATTGAAATGCCCACCACATCAAAGTCTTTTACAGGATGCTTGGATTCAAGCGTATACAGCGGGATATCCGCTTTGCGCATGGCTTGTTCCATATCCTCCCATACCGAAAAACAACGTTCAGCCAGAAGATCGTTTTGACTGTTTACCTGATCGTAGAGGATGTTCAATCCCAGATTGGAAAAACCGATATCGTAGATGTCCGGGAATGCCAATGCTGCTTTCAGTTTTACTGAATTCCAATCTTTGATGACCTGGTTGAATTCACCACCCACATAGCGCCCCGGTTTTTCAATGTTGAACAGAACTGTATCCAGGAAATGGCTGATTTCCTGAGGAGATATTGCTTTAGAGTCGTTCAATTTAGAGCAACCCTTTGTTCAATCCGCCATCTACTACCAACATAACTCCGGTGATATAAGATGCTGCCGGAGAAACCAGGAATGCAGCCGTTCGCGCGAATTCTTCCGCTTTCCCGATCCTTCTGAGAGGTGATTCCAGCGCCTGTTTGCGGTATTCTTCTTCGATAGAAGTATTGTTCCTTGTTGCGCGTGTTTGCATTAGAACATGCACACGTTCGGTGTCGGTCCATCCCGGCAGGATGGAATTTACTCTGATGCCAGCCGGTCCAAGTTCATTTGCCAGTGTTTTGGTCAAACCAACCGTCGCCGCCCGGATGGAATTGGATAATACCATGTTAGGCATGGGTTGTTTTACTGCGGCTGACGTGATAGTTAGAATGCTGGGTGTTGTAGATTTCATCAGCAAAGGCTTGGCAGCCCGGATCAAACGCAGATGGCTGAGAAAGGTAGAGTTGATAGCATTTTGCCAGACCTCGTCCGAAAAATCATCCAGCGATCCGGCTGGTGGTCCGCCTGCGTTGGTGATCAGGATATCCAGTCCGTCAAAATGGTATTCGATCTCGTTGACCACTTTGGTGGCAAAATCCGCAGTGGAGACATCCCCTGCCATTGCGATTACTTGTGCGTTGGGGATGGCATCTAACCTCTCTTTGGCATCTGACAACCGTTTTTTATCGCGTCCGTTGATGATAACAATGGCGCCTTCCTGAACCAGTAGCTCAGCAGTTGCAAAACCCAGTCCCGAGCTGGAACCGGTGATCAGTATGATTTTATCTTTGAGAAATAGATCCATTTCTAGTCCTACCAAAATTCGATTTTCACATCCAGGAATTGTAAATCCCTGAAACGTGTTTCAATAGCTTTGACGATGGTTTGTAAAGTGCTTTCTAAAAAATGACGTTCGTTGCCTACTATAACACAAGCCATCAAGCTCTGGTTCTAGCTTTCATAAAATCCTATTTCCGCTGCCGAAACATTGAAATGATTTCGTAAATAATGGAGCACGGGCTTGATGACACTGCGTTTGGATTTAAGTGATTTGGACTCACTGAGTAAAACCTGAAAAGTTAACACACCGATCTGCATGATGAAAAATTATAGTCTTAGAATGCGATTAATAGTAAGATTGATGGCTGAAAGGTTCTTCTGATCCATGAAGCGATATATCCAAACATACGATCAAGCTCTTGATTTTATCTATTCACAGATTGACTTTAGTTTTACCAAACAGCAACGCTATTCTGAAGAAGTGTTCAACCTTGATCGTATGCGTCATTTCATGCGAGTGCTGGGTGATCCGCAAAATGCTTATAAAACAGTGCATGTGGCGGGTACCAAAGGCAAAGGCTCCATCTCTGCCATGTTGGCATCTGCGCTCAACCACGCGGGCTATCAAATTGGATTCTACTCCTCCCCGCATATGATCGATTACACCGAGCGCATTCAGGTGGGTAATTATCCTATTCCGCGGGGAGATTTTGTGGACGTTCTCAACGAGCTTTACCCCGTTATTCAAGAGATCTATGGATTGACCACTTTTGAGATCACTACCGCAGTCGCGTTCCAATATTTCAAACACCAACATATCGATATCGGCGTCATCGAAGTTGGGCTGGGGGGCAGATTGGATGCCACCAACATCATTCAGCCGCAGGTATCCGTGATTGCCTCTATTTCTCTGGATCACACTGCCATCCTGGGCAATACCCTGGAGGCTATCGCGGCTGAAAAAGCTGGCATCATCAAACCAGACATTCCGGTTGTCATATCTCCTCAACAACCTTCGGTGCGAGCTGTCTTTGAAGAAATTACCAAAGAGCGACACGCGTACTTTATCCCAACTGGCGATCTGCTCAGTTTCGAAGAACGGCACACTGACCTGGAGCGGCAGGAATTCGACATTCGATACCCAAATGGTTTTCTATCGCCAGGAAATGATCAAGAAAAACTGCATATAACCTTGCCATTGCTGGGATTGCATCAGATGTTGAATGCGGGTACAGCTTTTTGTACCTTGAAAGTACTGAGCGAGCAAGGAATAAAGGTTTCTGACCGGGATATTATTGAAGGTTTTAAACAGGTATTTTGGCCGGGACGTTTTGAAATATTACAAAAAAATCCCTATCTGATCATTGACGCTGCCCATAACCTGGAATCTTCATCACGGCTGGTGGATACTCTCGAGGAATTATTTCCAGATCAGAAGGTCACATGGATCTTTGGCGCTTCGGAAGATAAGGATATCAGCGGCATGCTGGGCAATTTTTCAAAGATCGCCAGCCAGATCATCTTGACCAGATCCACCCATCCCCGTGCTGCTGATCCAGTGCAAATGGAAGAAAATAATATTTCATTGGGATGCGATACAATTATTATTGAAGATATTCAAAATGCTCTTGAGTATGCATTAAACAACGCACAAAGTGGGGATGTGATTATCGCTAGTGGCAGCATCTTCATCGCTGCCGCAGTACGAGAGATTTGGATTGCACATCATGCGGAGAAGGAAATAAATGACCAATAATGCACATGAGAACAAAGATGAAATATCGGCGGCACTGCTTGAGAAATCAGATGAATTGAATGAAATTCCTAATCTGCAGCAAGATCAGGATGGTTTCATCCAAGCCAGTGCATTGGTACTTAAAGATTTTGTCATTTTCCCTAAAATGATCTCCCCCATCTTTATTACAGATGCGGAAGATGTACGTGTGATCTTTGATGTGCTTGAAGAAGGCACTACGCTGGTCGGTATATTGAGAAAACCGGGAGAAGATGATTTTTATCCCATTGGAATTGAATTTGCCATTGGGAAGTTAGTGAATTTAGGGGAAGGAAATTATTCTGCGCTTATCCAGGGCAGGCGGCGGGTCAGGATCCATGAGGTTAACGAACGCGATGCGGGTATTTTCCTCAAGGCAGAGCCGCTCTCTGAAATTCGTGATTATCCCAAGACCACCAAAGCCTTGTCCAAGATTACCAGAGATTTGTTCACCCAGTGCGTTCAGTTAGATCGCAGCCTCCCGGAAGATATTGGTGTTTATGTCATGAATATCTCCGATATTAATTGGCAGGTTGACCTGATCGCATCAGCAATCTCATTACCGCTTGAAAAGAGGATCGAGATCTTGCAGTTGGAAGATATCGAGCAACGCCTGCAGTTTATCAATACCTGCCTAGTGCAAGAATTGGATGTCCTGCAAATTGAAGATGATCTCCACAGCAAAGTGCAGCGCGAAGTGGATAAAAATCAGCGTGAATTCTATTTGCGCGAACAGATCAAAGCCATCCAGATGGAATTGGGGGAACGAGATCTGTGGGAGCAGGAGGTTATCGAATACCAGCAGAAACTGGCCAGGGTTTCTATGCCGGATGAGATCAAACGTACTGCCAGCAAAGAATTGGCACGGCTGAAAGAGGGACCTTCTTTTTCGCCTGAAATGGGGATCATCCGCAATTATCTGGATTGGCTCATTGACCTGCCATGGATAGAAGAAACGACCGATAACCTGGATATTAATCATGCAGTTGATATCTTGAACCACAACCATTATGGGCTGGAAAAAGCCAAAGATCGCATCCTTGAATATCTGGCAGTCGAAAGCATCGGGCAAGAGGGTGTCAAACAGCCTATCCTGTGTTTTGTGGGTCCTCCTGGTACGGGCAAGACCTCACTGGGTAAATCCATCGCCCAATCACTGGGCAGGAAGTTCGTGCGATTAAGTCTGGGCGGCATTCGCGATGAAGCCGAGATCCGCGGGCACCGCAGAACCTATATTGGGGCTTTGCCGGGTCGTATCATTCAAACCATGCGTCGTGCTGGTACTGCCAACCCGATTTTCATGCTGGATGAGATTGATAAGATCGGCAATGATTTTCGTGGTGATCCGGCGGCTGCTTTACTGGAAGTGCTTGATAAGGAACAAAATTACGCCTTTTCAGATCACTATCTGGAATTGCCCTATGATCTGTCGAAAATCATGTTTATCACTACTGCTAACAGTACCGATTCCATCCCCTCTGCATTATTGGATAGAATGGAAACCATCGATTTTCCGGGTTATATCGAAGAAGAAAAGATCGAGATCACCAAAAAGTTCCTTTTCCCGCGTCAACTTGAAGAGAATGGTCTGAAAGATATGGCTCTAAATGTTCCGGATGAGGTCATCAGCAAGATCATCCGCGATTATACCTATGAGGCAGGTGTGCGCAATCTGGAACGCGAGATAGGAAAGATCTTTCGCAAAATCACTCGTAAATATATTGAAACCAAAGAAACTCCAACTGAATTGACGGATAAAATGGTCGAGGAATTCCTGGGTCCTCCCAAGTTCTTTTTCTTCGAGGCGGAAAAAGAAGATGAGGTCGGTGCCGCCGTTGCGATCGCTTGGACTGAAAATGGAGGCGAGATCATGCCGGTGGAAGTGTTGATCACGGATGGCAAGGGGAACCTGCAGATCACCGGACAGGTTGGCAACGTCATGCAGGAATCTGCTCAAGCTTCTCTGTCTTACCTGAAGTCGAAGGCGCCTGATCTGAAATTGAAAAAGCTGGATTTTGACAAGATCGATATCCATATTCACATTCCCGAAGGTGCCATCCCTAAAGATGGTCCAAGCGCTGGTGTGACCATCACGACTGCATTGGTTTCGGCTTTGACCAAACGCAAGGTTTATAAGGATATCGGTATGACGGGCGAGATCACCCTGCGAGGAAAGGTTTTGCCGGTAGGTGGCATCAGAGAAAAATTGACTGCTGCCAAACGCGCCGGCATCACACGCGTTCTGATCCCACGTAAGAATGAAAAAGACCTGCTGGATATTCCCCCCGCTGCCATGCTTGGTTTAGAGATTATTAAAGTAGATCACTTGGATGAGGTTTTGGAGATCTCTTTGTACCCAGTTAACGGTTGAGATGATTCCTGATTTTTCTTATCTGGTATGTTATCTCTCTCCAGTGCGCGGATGCCGTTAGTGACCTGATTGAGAATCTTCTCTAGCTCTATCTTTAGATTCCGCAATGTCTCAACAGCGTATTCATCGGCGTCTTGTTTCACCATTTTCCCTTGCTCCTCTGCACGTCGTATGATCTGTTCTGCTTTGACACGTGCTGATTCTACAATTCCATCCCGTTCCACCATCTCGACGCTTTTCTCACGCGCCAGATTGATGGTACGGTTGGCTTCTTCCTGGGCTTGTGCTAAAATGCGCTCTTTTTGATTGATGATCTGCTGAGATTGTTTGATTTCATCGGGAATAGACAACCGCATTTGATCGATCAGATCGATCAGGCGATCCTCTTTGATCATGACATCATTGGTAAGCCAAACAGATTTGCTCTCGTTGAAAAGCTCTTCAAGCTGGTCTATCAAGTGCAGTATGTCCATACGATTATCCTTTTTATCAATCCCTTAGCGAAGATGAATATCCATGCCTTTTCTCATCACCGATTTTCTTTAATTTTACATCCAGTGCGTCAATTACATGAGGTGGAACCATGCTGCTGACATCTCCATCTAGAGCAGCGATTTCCCGTACTGTGGTGGAAGAAAGGAAGGTATGTTTTTCGCTGGTGATGAAAGCCACTACGTCGATATCGGGAGCCAATCGATTATTTGCCAGAGCCATACGGAATTCATATTCAAAGTCTGAAAAAACACGCAGCCCTCGCACGATGACGCTGGCTCCCACCTGTTTGCATAGATCAACGGTCAAAGAGTTGTAGCCGATCACTTCCACGTTTGCTTCCTGAAAACTCTCTTTGACCAGAGAGATGCGTTCTTCAGGTGAAAAGAGCAGGGATTTCAAGGGACGATCGTAAACCGCCACATACAGCGTATCGAACAACCTGGCAGCGCGCAAGGCGATGTCAATGTGACCGTAATGTATGGGATCGAAAGTACCGGGAAAAATTGCTTTTGTCATGATCTAACTGAGTTCTCCGTTTCTGGCTTTCCACAGATTTTCCAGCTCGTACTTTAACGCTTGATGGTCTTCTTGCTGCAGCTCTGGATCGGTCTCCAACAGCCTGGTTGCTTGTATCCGAGCGCGGTTTATAAGTTTTATATCAGATATATTTGCTAAATTCAATCCCCCATACCCCGATTGTCGGGTGCCAAAAAAGTCACCCGGACCGCGCGTTTTCAGGTCAAATTCTGCTAGTTCAAAGCCATCGTTGGTCTGGGTCATCTTTTTGAGTCGTTCATTTTCCATCTTTGAATCCTCATCAGGGATGAGGTAGCAAAATGATTCCGCATCTCCACGCCCGACCCGACCGCGCAATTGGTGCAGTTGTGCTAACCCAAAGTGATTGGCACCTTCGACCAGGATGAGGGTGGCATTGGGAATATCCATCCCCACTTCGATCACGCTGGTAGAAGCCAGAATATCCAGAGCCCGGTTGCGGAACTGCGTCATGATGGCGTCTTTTTCTTCCTGTTTCATTCTGCCATGCAGCAGACCGATGCGATATTGCGGGAAGGTCTTTTTCACCAGTTGCTCATAGCCATCCAGCACAGCCAGCGAGTTTTGTTCTTCTTCGTCCCCTTCAATTTGCGGGTAGACGATGAATGCCTGGTGCCCCGCTTCTACCTGTTCTTTGATCTTTTCATAAACTATGAATTTCTGCTGAGGAAAGAGTAAATAGGTTTTGACCGGGATGCGCCCACCGGGCAGTTCGGTCAGAGTGGATATGTCCAGGTCTCCATATACGGTCAAATTCAGCGAACGCGGGATGGGGGTGGCAGACATGATGAGAATATGCGGGTTATTGCCTTTCATACGCAGAGTAGAACGCTGTTCAACGCCAAAGCGGTGTTGTTCGTCGATCACTACGATTTGAAGCTCTTGAAATTCAACCGGGTCTTCCAGCAACGCATGCGTACCGATGACTAGTTTGATCTTCCCCGCAGCCAGATTTCCTCTTATTTCTGTTTTTTCCTTTTCCGGCGTATCACCGATCAGCAAAGCTATTTCATCCTTTTTAAGGATTTCATCGCCCCAAAACATACCGCTCAGGGTGTCGAAATGTTGTTGGGCGAGGATCGCGGTGGGCGCCAGGAAGGCAGCTTGCTTTCCATTGCGGATGACGATCTCCATGGCGAAACGTGCCACCACCGTCTTCCCGGAACCCACATCTCCCTGCAATAACCTGTTCATCTGGTTGCCCGATGCCAGATCATGCTGGATCTCCTGCAACGCGTTGCGCTGGGCGGTGGTTAGTATATAGGGGAGGGATATGATCTCTTTCTCAAGCATGTCAGGATCCATGCTGTAGACCGCTGCGCTCAATGCTTGCCATTCGCGTTTCTGACGAATGACTCCCAATTGCATGAAGAAAAGCTCATCGAAAGATAAGCGCTCTATCGCATTTGCCAGAGCCTGCTGGTTTTGCGGGAAGTGAATGCCTTTCAGCGCTTCGTTGAGGGAAGGGAAATGTTCATCCCGTCGGATGGATTCAGGCAGATAATCATTGATGCGTTCACTCCAGTAATGGATCGCCTGGAAGATCTTTTCGCGTAACCATTTTTGCTGGATTCCCGCCGTGAGTGGGTAAACTGGCACAATACGGTTGGTGTGCAGGTGCTCTGCGTTCACCGGCTCCCACTCCGGGTTGTTCAAGCATACGCGCCCCATGTAGCGATCCACTTTTCCGGATGCCACGATCTGGGTGCCGATGTTCAGGCGGTTGGTGAGCCAGGGTTGGTTGAACCAGGTGATCCAGATGCTGCCAGTGCCATCTCCAACGATGGCTTCCACCATCTGCAAGTGACTGGTTTTGGCTTTACGTTTTTGGATGGATTGAATGGCACCGCTGATGGTACATTCATCTCCGATTTGCAAGTCGCGGATGGGAGTCAGACGAGAATAATCATTATAACGACGTGGATAATAATGCAATAGATCGTATAACGTGCGTAAATTCAATTTCCGTAATTTGAGTGCCATTTTCTCACCCACTCCCTGGATGACCGTGATGGGCGCAAAAACAGCTTTGGGCTGGTAAGATCTGACCACAGGAGAGCAGGTAGCAGCTTTATGCCCGATTGCTCCCGGTTCTTCTTGCTGTGTTTTGGCAGTCGGTTTTTGTAGATAACTTGTCAGGTCAAGAATGATGGCTTTGCGTTCGTCGAGCGACCGCTTGGCATATCCGTCTAATTTTTGAACGATGTATTGTATTGTTTCTTCATCGGCACCTTGATCTTGTGCCCTGGTTTTCCATGCAGGTAAAAGACGTTCAAAACCACCAACGATGGTTTTATCGTTATAACCTTTTTTGCTTTCAAGCACTAAATACTTTGAAAGTTCAACGAAAGAAGCATGCATAAGGTTATTTTACACTATCGACCTCTGTGCATGCTTCTTTAATAAATTCCAGAACAAATTATTCGATGGCGATGATGAATTGATAAAAAGGTTGACCCCCGTCGTGAACTTCCAATTCGAGGTCGGGATAGTTATCTCTTAAATGCGTCAAAACACTTTCTACTTGTTCTTTGGAAACGTTATTTCCACACAGGATGGTGAGATGCTCCTTCTCATCCAGATCAACTGCTTTCAGAAGATTATCGCAGGCTGTTTCCAGGGTGTTAGCGGAACCCACCAACTCATCATTCAATAATGAGATGACCTCACCTGATTTGACGTCGATCCCATTGATGACAATAGAACGGGTGGCTGTGGTGATCTCACCTGAATCGACGTCTTTGATGATATTGTTCATACTTTCAACCACGCCATCCAGATCACCGTCCGGATTGATCATCAGAGAAGCGGTCAATCCCTCGGGAATGCTGCGGGTGGGTACCACTCTGACTTGTTTGTTGCTCATGTGTTTGGCAGCTTCAGCTGCTAAAATGATGTTCTTATTGTTGGGCAGGATGATGATTTTATCGGTCGGGAAATGGCTGAAAGATTCCACGATCTCCTCCGTGCTCGGGTTCATGGTTTGACCGCCTTGAATGACGGCTGCTAGCCCCAGGCTGTAGAAGATCTTGGTGATGCCATCTCCGGGAGAAACTGCCACAACGGCGATCTGCCCGGCTTCGATAGCAGGCGGTTTGACTGTAGTTGTTCCCGCTTGGGATGCTTTTTGATCTTTCATCTGTTCCATCAGATTTTCGATATAAACTTTTTTAACTGTTCCATACTCCATCACCAGGTCGATCGGTTCATATTTCTTCTCTTTGGGAACATGGATATGCATGCGGTACAGGTTCTCACCTTCCCCTACCTGAATGGATGTGCCCACTCGTTCCAGTGCTTCATAGAAAATGGGTAGGTTGAAATTCCCTTCCGGTTCAAAATCCACCACCACTTCGAAATCCTGACCGGGTTCGATGGCTTCATCCAGTTCGCTTTCCTGCATCTGTTCTAGAGAGAGGGTTACCACAGCTTCCTGTGAGATTTCCAGCGATTCGCCGCGCAAATAGCGGGAAATACCTTCAAGAATGAAGAACAACCCCTTACCACCGGAATCGACCACTCCCGCTTGTTTAAGAATAGGGAGAAGTTCGGGAGTATTTTTGACCGAAGTGTCAGCGGCTGTCACGATATCATCCAGCATCTTGGAAAGGTCATTCGTGCTTTGGCGGCTCTTTTCGCTGGCACGTGCCACATCTTTGATGACAGTTAAAATAGTGCCTTCCACCGGACGGACGACCCCTTTGTAAGCGGTGTTGCGGCTTTCCGAAAGTGCCTGCACCAGCATATCGGCGTCCACCATCTCTTTTTCGTCCAATGCCCTGGCAAAACCACGCAGGATCTGGGAAAGAATGACCCCTGAATTTCCACGTGCACCCATCAATGCTCCGTGGGCAAACTTTTTCGCAACGCTGCCTGCGTTTGTGCTGCTTTCCCCTTCGATTTCCGCGTAAGCAGTTTTTAATGTCAGGAACATATTGGTACCGGTGTCGCCATCGGGAACAGGAAATACATTCAAAGAATTGACGATCTGCTGGTTGGTTTTCAACCAGGTCAGACCGGCTTGAAAATATTTCTTTAGGTCCTGACCGTTGATTTGTGACCTAGGCACATCGGTAGTTTCATCCACATTTTGTGGGTTTGTTTCGACTGATTGCATAAGAACCTCAATGATAAAAGAATAATTAGTCGGGGTCGCTTACTCTTAACCCACGTACATGGATATTGACTTCGCGAACTGAAATGGAGGTGGCTTTCTCGATCTGGAATTTAACGCTGCTGGCTACGCTGCTGGCAACAGAGGAGATCCTGGTGCCATATTCGATCACCAGAAACATATCCACGGAGATGGTATTATCTTCATTGTAGTGAACGACGACTCCCGAAGTGGGGTCCTTCTGGAATAATTTGGTGATCCCTCTTGCTACACCTTCATATGCCAGTCCAACTACTCCATATGACTCCAAGGCTGCCTGGAAGGCGATCACAGCGATTGCATGATAAGAAATGTAGATATTGCCAATTTTATTTTCAGTTACATTCATAATTTCAACACTGCCTTCTAAAGTTTGCCTTCTATATTAAACATAAAAACTTGCTGTTAGTTACGGACTATGGTAAACTATTCACTCGTTATTTTAC